>NZ_JBFAZJ010000014.1:0-199077 GCF_040681715.1 Streptomyces sp. NPDC051582 | reverse complement strand
CGTTGCCCATCTTGAGGGTGTGGGTCACGGTGAGGTTGTCGTCGGTGAGGTAGAAGGTCTGGTCGGTGGGGCGGTAGACGCCGATGGTGTCCTTGTCGTCGCCGTTCCAGTCACCGACGAGGGGAACGTCGCCCGCGCTGCCGAAGGTGCTCTCCATCGTGACGGTGCTGTTGTCGTCGGTGAGGAGGAAGGTGTTCGTCTGGGGCCGGTAGACGCCGAAGGTGTCCTTTCCGTCCTTGTTCCAGTCGCCGCTGAGCGGCACGTCACCCTGGGCACCGAACCCGGCGTGCCCGGCAAGGCCCCCGTTCTTGTCGGACACGTAGAACACCGACTCACCCGGCCGGTACACACCCGCGGTGGAAGCGGTCGTGTTCTCGGTGATGTTGTCGTATCGCAGCGCCGAGTAGCTGCTGGTGGGGTGGCTGGCCAGGCTGGAGGCGTACAGGTCGCCGTCGGTGTTGTAGCTCGTCGGCCGGCTGCGGCTGCTCTCCTGGTAGTAGTTGAAGGTGCCCTCGCTCTTGTCCTTCCAACCGGCGAACAGCACGACGTGATCGTTGCTGTTGAGAATGTCACCGGGCTGCAGATCCCACTTGTTGATCTGTGTGGAGACGCCGGGCAGGGAGTAGGTCGTGCGGCTGGAGTTGAGCTGCCAGGCCATCGAGACGAAGCCGGAGCAGTCCTGCCGGTAGCGGCCACCGGTGCTGCCGTCGGCCCACCAGCTGTAGGGGGACTGGAGACCGTTGGCGCTGTACGGGACCCTCTGATCCACCCATACCTGGGCCCTGGATATGGCCTGGTTGCGGGCGACCTTGCCGCCGGGGGCGGCGTAGCGGCCCAGCGATCCGGTCGAAGTGACGGAAGCGTACTCGGCCTGGATGCTGTCCGCGTGGGCGGGCATGGCGGACAGGACGAGCGAGGCGGCGCAGGCAGCGGCGACGATGCCGGCGGCGCGGAAGGCCGAAGTCTTTGTGGACAACGTGGCTCCTGAAGAAGTGGGAGAAGAGCAGGGGATCCAGCTGGGTCGTACGAGCGGTGCCGGGCCGCTCAGTTCTGGGCGCCGAGGTCGGCGAGCGCGCCGAGCAGGGCGGCGTCGGTGGAGGTGTCGTGCGGTGGTGCGGGACGCTCGGCCAGCTCGTCGAACTGGAAGAGCACGAGGTGGTCGCCCTGGTGGACGGCGTAGAGGTGGTTGGTCTGTACGCCGCCGGCGGTCATACCGCCGGCTCCCGTCCAGCGCCGCGACCAAGCGGTGCCCTCCGTGATGGTGGCGGTGACGGACAAGACGGCGTCCTGGGGTACTCCCTCGCGGGCCTGGACGTCGCGGGAGGCGGACTGGCATCTGCTCATGTCGGCGACCAGATGGTCGTAGGCACCCTTGGCCGTCGCGGCGTCGGGGAAGAGGAACAGCTGTTGACCAGCCGCGTTCCTGGCCGAACTCAAGTAGCCCTGCTGCTGCCAGAGGGTTGAGCCGGCCACGGTCGCGCACTCATTCAGCGTGATCTTCCGCCCGTGCAGTTCCTGGCTGCCCAGAGGACCATCCGGCTTCCAGCCGAGACTCTTCTCGACGGGCATCTTCGCCAGGCCCTCAGGCTTGACAGCCACGGTGCGTGCCGGGGTGCCCGGATCCCCCTTTCCCGGTGCGGGCGTTCCGACCGGTGACCGGGTTTCGGAGGACGCCGACGGCTGCGGATCCGCCTTCTGTCCGGCCGGTCCCTTGCCGGGGGGAGGCGCGCTTGGCTGGAAGGAGGGTGCCTGTGGCGCTGCCGGGGCTTTGTGCGCGGCTGCGGTCGGCACTGTGCCGGCCTCGGCGCGGCCGCAACCGGCCGTCGCCACAGCCGCCGCACAGACGGTCAAGGCCACCGACACGGTGCCGAACGTGGATCGCTTCAGTTGCATGGGCATGACGAATCCCGGTGGGGTGAGGGGCTGGTGGAAGGCTGCGATGGAGCCGGTGGATGACGTGTCTGGTGGCCGGTAGGCCACGCAGTCGGCGCACAAAAGCTGCGATGAGCCAAGGAGAGAAGGCGCGCGCTGTCGCTGCGGCCGGGCGTCGTCAGCTGTGGAGCGTGAGGGAATATCCGCAGGCGGCGGTGGCACCCGAGACAAGTGCGGCGGTCGCCAGGCGTGTGGCCTTGGCCCGCGCGATGTCGGTGCCCGCGGCGCGGATGAAGAGAATGATCCCGATGCCGTCCGGGCCGGTGCGTGCCCGGATGTGCTCTATGCCGTGGTCAGGTGTTGCGTGAGCCCAGATCACGTCGACAAAGGCGTGAGCCTGGCTCTCGTCGGGTGCTCCGTCCCCGGTCCACTTCAGGGTGAGGTGAACGGGCACCATCGCGTGTCAGTCCCAGCCGATGCCGTTGGCCGACGGACCGCCGGTGGACGCCGTTGCGTTCACCGGGGCCACATCCCACCCGATGCCCGTCGGGGGCGTCGCGGCGTAGGCGGTCGAAGCGAGGGTCGCCGCTACGCCGGACAGAACGGGAACGAGGACGGCTGTGGTCAGCAGGCGAGCGGTTGTGGACATGGCGGTACCCCAAACTGGTGATGTCGGCGTGGAGACGGGCCCCCGTGATCGGGCTGCCATCTCCCCGGACCGGACAGTGACTTGGCGTCCTGCCCCGTTCCGGTGATCACCATCCTGCCGACACCGGCGGCGCCCCGGAAGCCTAACGACCTGTCAGCATCCGGCCTGGCCGCATCAGGACGCGGGCTCCGCCGACCTGCCTTTACGGCTCCTTGGAGCAGCACCCTGTGGTCCCGACAACTGCCTGTAGGCGGCCGCCACCTTGAGCAGCCAGGCGATCTCCTCACGCGGAGTCCTGGCGTGTGACGCAAGAGGCGGCTGGCCGGCGTCAAGATCCCCTTGGAGCGCGGCGCACAGCCAAGCCGCCTCCGCGCGGGCGTCGGGCTCGTCCCCTCCCGGCGGACCCGCGACTCCGGACGCGGATGCTTCCGGGGAAGGTGCGATGAGCCGGTCGCGGAGCACGAGGCAGGCGTCGCGGATCTCGAAAGCCCGGTGGGCCACGTCCAGGGTCCGGTCACCGAGAACGAAGAGGTCGCGCGCGCGGCCCACGCGTGGGCCGAACACCACGGTCGGCGCGGCCTCCAGCAGACGGTTCCACAGTGGATACAGCTGCCACAGCGCGTACTGGTCGTGGAGATAGCGTCCCAGCGTCCTGAGGGGTGGCAGGGCGAGGCCGACCAGGAGGACGAGGAGTGTGATCGCAGGAAGCACCTCGGAGAGCTGCAAGTCGATGCTCCCGGGCTCGGGAGCCTGCGCCTGACTCCCCTGGCGGGCGAGGAAGTGCACCCGGTAGAGGGTGTAGGTGAAGCCGAGCGCGGAGCCGGCGGCCAGGCACATCACGCCCGCTCGCAGGAGACCTCGGGGCACGCTGTGCCGGTTCGACCAGAAGAGCTTCGCCGACAGCACCGTCGCGGTGCCGAGGTAGGCGTAGACGATGCCTTCGTACAGGCGCACTGCCGGGTCGCCCAGGTGCGCGTCGGTGACCTGGGTCGCCGGAACGGTGGAGTCGTGTGTGAAGAAGAAGACGAACACCACGGTGAGGGTGACCGCGGCCAGCAGGACCGCCGCGAGCCGCAGACGTGAGGCAGCCTCTCGCCGGGGTCGGCGCCCGTGGACGGTGATCACGTATTCCAGGATGAAATAGTTCGATGCCAGGCCGGCGAGGTGCTTGATCAGGACGGGCAGGTCCGGTGATCCCGTCGTCACCCGGACAAGGTCCTCCACAGCGGGCGCTCTCGTGGTCACCGCCACGGTGAGCGCGGTGAGGAAGCCCAACAAGTACCGCGAGGGCCGTGAACCGAAGGCGGAAGGAACTCGCCAGAGCACCACGGTCCACAGCACGGCGGGAAGAGCGAACTGGTAGATCGCGTACATCACTCACCCCGCCACGAGCGCAGACGGCGCATGGGGTGTGCGAGGCTGCTCGCCAGTCGGCGTGAGGCCGGGGTGCCGACCTGGTCGGCACCGGCCAGGTCGGCCAGCAGCACAGCGATCATCTCGGCTTCCTGTTCCTCTACCTCGTCGAAATCGCTGCGTGCCTTGCCGAGCGTGTGAGTGACCAGCTCTGGGGTCAGTTCGGTGAGGGCCCCGGCGAGCTGGGCCAGATCGACACTGGGGGTGTGGCCGCACAGCACGTGACCCAGCTCGTGGAGTTTGATCAGATCCTGATGAGCCGGACTCGTCCGCTGCTCGTACAGGACGACGTCCACGCTGGGCATCGTGATCCACGCCCCGCACGGAGAGGCGAGAGCGGTCGCGGGAAGCGGCTCCATCACGATGGGGCGCCCACGGTGGCGGGCCAGCGCATCGCGAAAGGCGTCGACCGTGAAGGGATCGGGGAGCTCGAACTCGGCCAGGATGTTCTCGCAACGCCTGCGCAAACCCCGCGGTACGGGCATGGGGAGAGGGATCCTTCGGTCAGCCGTGAGTGTGCCCCTACCCTACGCGGCTGCTACAGCGCGTCCCCGCCCGCCTCCCCGGCCGCCTCGGCCTCAAGCGCACTCAGGCGGTCGGCGAGCGCGACCAGCATGTGGAGACTGTTGTCGGAAAGACCCGAGGCGCGCTGCGCCAGGCCGATGACCCCGGCGTTCCCCACGACGGACTGGATGTTCGCCAGCTTCTCAAGGGCCAGCAACTGCTGGTCCACGGTGACGGCTCTCTCGTCGTCGAGGAAGTACGTTGCCCCCGAACGGATTCCGAACGCCAGGCCCAGCCAGTCCAGTGTCTCGACCGTCGGATTGGGAGCCTGGCCCTTCTGTGTGACTGACTGGTGCAGGTTGCGGATGGTGTCCCTGGAGATGACGCTGCGCCCGGCGATCCGATTGACCCTGTCGGCCAACTCCCGGTACGCGGGTGTCTTCCCTCCTGCCCGGACGGTCTCCTGGTCGATGAGCCGGGTGAGCCGTTCCGAGATCTTGCGGGCGCGGTCAGGCGGTGAAGGCGCGTGGTGTCCGTCGCCAGCTTCGTCTGCGTCCATTCCGGTCAGCTCCGATCAGTCGACGGTCAACATACCCCCCATGCACCAGCGCCCGATTTTATTCGCCATCCCGTACATCGTCCAAACCGATGAAAGCTCAGACGGCCGTTGGTCAGAGGCCCGGCCCGACGTGCAAGGCTCGAACGTCCGCTTGATCGAAAGGCGGGGGGAACCTAGACTCATGGCGATTTAAATCGCTGAACGGCTGGGGGGCTGAGGGATGTTGGACATTTTGGGGCTGGACGGGGTATCGGAAGCGGTGTATCGGGCGATGCTCGCCGATCCCCAAGGGGGCGTACAAGAACTCTGCGACCAACTCGGAGTGTCCGAAGGCGCCGTTCGCGCCGCCCTCGACAAACTTGCCGATCTTCGGCTCCTGCGTGCCTCTCGGGACGTACTCGGCGTCATGCGGCCGGTCAGCCCGGAGCTCGGCCTGGACATGCTGCTGCGACGGCAGGAGGAGGAACTCCTCCGCCGTCAGCGGGAACTCGAACTGAGCAAGGCCGCTGCGGCGCGGGCCATCGCCGAATACGCCGACCTCAGATCCGCCGCGCCCACCCACCCGGCGGCTGACACCCAGCGCCTGGTCGGCCTCGACGCCATCCAGGCGACGCTGGAGGTCCTGGCGCGGGAAGTCTCTGGTGAGTGCCTCTCCGTCATGCCGGGGGGAGCCCAGTCGCAAGCCAGTCTCGACGCGTCCAGATCGTTGGACGACGCGGCCATGAGCAGGGGCGTCACCGTTCTGACGCTCTACCAGGACAGCGTGCGCCACGACCCCGCGACTCTCGACTACGCGCGGTGGATGGTGCAACGGGGCGGCGCCGTTCGCACCTGCCCGACGCTCCCTCCGCGCATGCTCGTCTTCGATCGAGAGGTCGCCGTGGTCCCCCTCGATCCGTCCGATACGAAACGCGGAGCGCTGTGCACCCGCGAAGCGGGGATCGTCGCTGCGCTGGTCGCGCTGTTCGAGCAGACGTGGAACACCGCCGTCCCGTTGGGTACGGGCCATACCAGGGACGGCGGCAGCGGTCTCACTCCCCCCGAACAGGAACTCCTCAGACTCCTCGCGTGCGGCATCACCGACGAGGTGGCGGGGCGGCGCCTCGGCATCTCCGCACGCAGCGTGCGCCGGCAGATGGCGGGCCTCATGGAACGCCTCGACGCGTCGAGCCGCTTCGAGGCCGGCATGAAGGCGACTCAACACGGCTGGCTGAACTGAATTCGTCTTCGTCACCACAGTCGCCGCAGCCCTGGGCGCGCACCGTTCGGCGATGTTCCGCCGGGAGCGGTGCCACACCTGACGGACGCGAGTACCGATCGGAGCGTGCCGCCCGTTTCGCCGTCCGGTGGGGCCCACGTCGTCCGCGTCCTCGCCGAACTCGGCCTGCGCGAACGCGCCCGAGCCGTCGTCCTCGCCCGCGAGACCGGCGTGGTCGCCCAGGCCTCGCCGTCGAGGTGCCGCACCGACGGCAGTCGCGCGGGCACAGCAGCGCCGGGCTCAGCCGGGCAGCGGCACGACCAGCGTCGAACGCCGCACCACCAGCTCCGGCTTGAACACGACTTGTCGGTGGCGGTGGGCCGCGCCGTCCAGGCCCGTCTCCTCGGCGAGCATCTCGGCCGCCGTCCGCCCCATCGCCTCCGCGGGCCGGCGCACCGAGGTCAGCGGCACCGCGGCCGCCGCGGCGAACTCGATGTCGTCGTAGCCGACGATCGCGAGGTCCTCGGGTACGCGCAGCCCCGCGGTGAACGCGGCCTGCAGCATCCCGAGGGCCAGCAGATCGTTCGCGCAGAACACCGCGGTCGGTCTGGGCCGCATCCCCAGCAGCCGGGCGCCGGCGTCGCGGCCCGCCGCCACGTCCAGCCCGTCCACGTCCAGGTCCAGCAGGACGGCGTCGCGGCCGGCCAGCGCCCGAAGCGCGCCGCTGCGACGGTCGGTGACCTGCTGCAGCCGGTGGCGGCCGCCCGCGAAGGCGATCAGTCGGTGGCCGCTCGCCAGCAGGTGCCCGGCCGCCAGGGCGCCGCCCCCGACGTCGTCCACCGACACCGAGCAGGCCTCCAGCCCCGGGGCGAGCCGGTCCACCAGCACGAAGGGCACGCCGCCGCGTCGGAGCGCCGCCGCTCCCGACCCGTGCGCGTCGGCCGGGGTCAGCAGCACCCCGCGCACCCGCTGCTCCGCGAAGAGGGCGAGGTGGTCCGCCTCGTCGGCGAGCCGCTGGGCGCTGTTGCAGACCATCACGCGCAGGCCCGCCGCGCGCGCCGCCTGTTCGGCCCCGCGCGCCACGGAGGCGAAGAACGGGTTGCCCAGGTCGAGCACCAGCAGACCGATGATCCGGCTGCTGCCGGAGCGCAGCTGGCGCGCCGACTCGCTGCGTACGTAGCCGAGCTGGTCGATCGCGTCCCGGACCCTGGCCCTGGTCCCCTCGCCGACCGTCTCCGGCCGGTTGATCACGTTGGAGACCGTGCCGACCGACACACCGGCCGCCCGTGCCACGTCCTTGATGCTCGCCGCGCCGCCCATGTCCCACCAATGAAATGTTTCACCGGCTCCGACGGCCGACCCGCAAATCAGGTTACGACAGCACAACGACGGTTCCCCGTCAGTGCCTTGACGCTTCCCGCGGTCCCACCTACCGTCTCGCTGAAACGATTCAGATCGTGGGAGGTGCTCCGGTGGCCGACCTATCCGCCGTGAAGGACGCCCTTCGGGCCCAGCGCATCGAGACGCCCTCGTGGGGCTACGGGAACTCGGGAACCCGCTTCAAGGTCTTCGCCCAACCCGGTGTGCCGCGCGACCCGTTCGAGAAGCTCGCCGACGCGGCCCAGGTGCACGCCGCCACCGGCGTCGCCCCGAAGGTCTCGCTGCACATTCCCTGGGACCGGGTCGAGGACTACGGCGCGCTGTCCGCCCATGCCCGCGAGCTCGGGCTGGAGATCGGCGCGATCAACGCGAACGTCTTCCAGGACGAGGACTACAAGCTCGGCTCCGTCACCCATCCGGACCCGCGGGTGCGCCGCAAGGCTCTCGACCACCTGCTGGAATGCGTCGACATCATGGACGCCACCGGCTCGCGCGACCTCAAGCTATGGTTCTCCGACGGCACCAACTACCCCGGCCAGGATGACATTTCGGCCCGCCAACAACGCCTGTCCGACGCCCTGTCGCAGGTGTACGGGCGGCTCGGCGACGACCAGCGGATCCTGCTGGAGTACAAGCTGTTCGAGCCCGCGTTCTACACCACGGACGTCCCGGACTGGGGCACCGCGTACGCGCACTGCCTGCGGCTCGGGCCCCGGGCCGCGGTCGTCGTCGACACCGGCCACCACGCCCCCGGCGTCAACATCGAGTTCATCGTCGCGTTCCTGCTGCGCGAGGGGAAGCTCGGCGGCTTCGACTTCAACTCCCGCTTCTACGCGGACGACGACCTGATGGTCGGCGCCGCCGATCCGTTCCAGCTGTTCCGGATCCTGCACGAGGTCACTGGGAACGGCGGCTTCGCCCCCGAGGCCGGCGTCGCGTTCATGCTCGACCAGTGTCACAACATCGAGGCGAAGATCCCGGCGATCATCCGCTCGGCGATGAACGTCCAGGAGGCCACGGCCAAGGCCCTGTTGGTCGACCGCTCGGCCCTGGCGGCCGCCCAGAGCGCGGGCGATGTGCTCGGCGCCAACGAGGTGCTGATGGACGCGTACGCCACCGACGTCCGTCCGCTGCTGGCCGAGGTCCGCGCCGAGGCCGGGCGAGACCCGAACCCGGTCGCGGCCTACCGGGCCGGCGGCTGGGCCGAGAAGATCGTCGCCGAGCGGGTCGGCGGAGCCCAGGCCGGATGGGGGGCTTGACCAGTCCGCCAACGCGAGCCGGCCCCTGCCACCTCGTGCCCACGGGCCGGCCCGCACCCTCCTCGCGCACCCCTATGAGAGCGCCACCGCCACCGGACAAGGAAGCTGCTCCCGCCATGGCCCAGCACCCCGTCGTCGCCGCCCTCCTCGCGCGCTCCCACCGGCTCGGATCGGATCCGCGCAACACCAACTACGCCGGCGGCAACACCTCTGCCAAGGGCGCAGCCACCGACCCCGTCACCGGGCAGCCCGCCGACCTGATGTGGGTGAAGGGCTCCGGCGGCGACCTCGCCACCCTCGCCGAGGCGGGACTGGCCGTGCTGCGACTGGACCGCCTGCGCGCCCTCGCCGACACCTACCCGGGCGTGGAACAGGAGGACGAGATGGTCGCCGCGTTCGAGTACTGCCGGCACGGCAACGGCGGCGCGGCTCCGTCCATCGACACCGCCATGCACGCTCTGGTCGACGCCGCGCACGTCGACCACCTGCACCCCGACTCCGGCATCGCGCTCGCCACCGCCGCCGACGGCGAAAGGCTCACCGCCGCCTGCTTCGGCGACGCCGTGGCGTGGCTGCCCTGGCGCCGTCCCGGCTTCCGGCTCGGCCTGGACATCGCCGAGATCAATCGGACCCACCCGCAGGCCGTCGGCTGCGTCCTCGGCGGTCACGGCATCACCGCCTGGGGCGCCACCAGCGAGGAGTGCGAGGCCAACGCCCTGTACATCATCCGCACCGCCGAGGCCTTCCTGGCCCGCCACGGCAAGGCCGAGCCGTTCGGCCCGCAGCTTGACGGCTACCAAGCCCTGCCAGAGGCCGAACGCCGCCGGCGCGCCGCCTCGCTCGCCCCCGTCATCCGCGGTCTGGCCTCGACCGACCTGCGGCAGGTCGGCCACTTCAGCGACGCGGCGCCCGTGTTGGACTTTCTCTCCCGCGCCGAGCATCCCCGCCTGGCCGCCCTCGGCACCTCCTGCCCCGACCACTTCCTGCGCACCAAGGTCGCCCCGCTGGTCCTCGACCTGCCCGCCAGCGCGCCCCTGGACGAGACGATCGCCCGCCTGCGGGAGCTGCACACCGGCTATCGGGCCGGCTACCGGGCCTACTACGAGCGGTACGCCACCGCGGACTCGCCCCCCATGCGCGGCGCCGACCCGGTGATCGTCCTGGTCCCGGGCGTCGGCATGTTCTCCTTCGGCCGGGACAAGCAGACCGCCCGCGTGGCCGGCGAGTTCTACCTCAATGCGATCAACGTGATGCGCGGCGCGGAGGCGGTCTCCCGCTACGCTCCGATCGAGGAGTGCGAGAAGTTCGCCATCGAGTACTGGGCGCTGGAAGAGGCGAAGCTGCGGCGGATGCCCGCGCCCGAACCGCTGGCCACCCGCGTCGCCCTGGTCACCGGCGCAGGCTCCGGCATCGGCAGGGCCATCGCGCACCGCCTGGCCGCCGAGGGCGCCTGCGTCGTCGTCGCCGACGTCAACGCCGCCACCGCCCGGGCCGTCGCCGGCGAACTCGGCGGCCCGGACCGGGCCGTGGCCGTCACCGTCGACGTCACCTCCGAGGAGCAGATCGCCGAGGCGCTGCGCACCGCGGTCCTCGCCTTCGGCGGTGTCGACCTGGTGGTCAACAACGCGGGCATCTCCATCTCCAAGCCGCTGCTGGAGACCACCGCCGATGACTGGGACCGGCAGCACGCCATCATGGCCCGCGGCTCCTTCCTCGTCTCCCGGGAGGCCGCCCGCATCATGATCCGGCAGGGCCTGGGCGGCGACCTCGTCTACATCGCCTCGAAGAACGCGGTCTTCGCCGGCCCCGCCAACATCGCGTACTCCGCCACCAAGGCCGACCAGGCCCACCAAGTCCGCCTGCTCGCAGCGGAGTTGGGCGAACACGGCATCCGCGTCAACGGCGTCAACCCGGACGGCGTGGTCCGCGGCTCGGGCATCTTCGCCGGCGGCTGGGGCGCCCAGCGCGCCGCCACCTACGGCATCGCGGAGGAGCAGCTCGGCACGTTCTACGCCCAGCGCACCCTCCTGGGGCGCGAGGTGCTGCCCGAGCACGTCGCCGCCGCCGTCTTCGCCCTCACCGGCGGCGACCTCACGCACACCACCGGCCTCCACATCCCCGTCGACGCCGGCGTCGCCGCGGCCTTCCTGCGCTGAGGCTGCCGTGACGCCCCGCACCCCGCACGCTCCGGCAGCCTTCGCCGCGGCGGACCTCGGAGCCACCAGCGGACGGGTGCTCGTCGGCCGGGTCGGCCGTGACCGCCTCGACCTCACCGAGACCCACCGCTTCGACAACACTCCCGTCCAACTCCCGGACGGGTTGCACTGGAACGCCCTCGGCCTGTACCAAGGCGTCCTGGACGGCTTCCGCGAGGCCGCC
The DNA here is from genome assembly GCF_040681715.1 of Streptomyces sp. NPDC051582. Taxonomy (NCBI): domain Bacteria; kingdom Bacillati; phylum Actinomycetota; class Actinomycetes; order Kitasatosporales; family Streptomycetaceae; genus Streptomyces; species Streptomyces sp. NPDC051582. The sequence continues at coordinate 187,864 of NZ_JBFAZJ010000014.1, read as the reverse complement.
GCGCGCTGGGACCTCGCCTCCGTCGGCATCGACAGCTGGGCCGTCGACTACGGGCTCCTCGACGCCGACGGCGCGCTCCTCGGCAACCCGTTCCACTACCGCGACCCGCGCGGCGCCGCCGCCGTCCAGGCCGTCCGGTGCCGCCTGCCGGCCCGTGAGCTGTACCGGATCACCGGCCTTCAGCACCTGCCGTTCAACACGGTCTTCCAGCTCGCCGCCGAGAAGCACCTCGACCGCGCCCGCACCCTGCTCCTGCTGCCCGACCTGATCACCCACTGGCTCACCGGCACGGTCGGCGCAGAGGTCACCAATGCCTCCACCACGGGCCTGTACGACGCCCGCACCGGCGCCTGGTCGGCCCGGGTCCTCGCCGCGCTCGACCTGGACCCGGCCCTCCTGCCCGCACTGCGCCGCCCCGGCGACCACGCCGGCACCGTCCTTCCGCACGTCGCCGCCACCACCGGCCTGCGCCCCGGCACCCCCGTAGTCGCGGTCGCCTCCCACGACACCGCCTCCGCGGTCGCCGCCGTCCCCGCCGCCGCCGAGGACTTCGCCTACATCTCCTGCGGCACCTGGTCCCTCGCCGGCCTGGAACTCGACGCGCCCGTCCTCACCAACGCCTCCCGCGCCGCCAACTTCACCAACGAACTCGGTATCGACGGCACCGTCCGCTACCTGCGCAACGTCATGGGACTCTGGCTGCTCAGCGAGAGCCGGCGCACCTGGCGCGCCCGTGGCGAGGGCCACCACCTGCCCGAGCTGCTCGAACGCGCCGCCGCCGCGCGTCCGTTCGCGGCGCTCGTCGACCCCGCTGCCCCCGAGTTCCTCGCCCCCGGCGACTTGCCGGCCCGCCTCGCCGAGCACTGCGCCCGCACCGGCCAGCACCTGCCCGATGACCAGGGCGCCGTCGTCCGCTGCATCCTGGAGAGCCTGGCCCTGGCGCACCGTCACACCCTGTTCCAGGCGGCTTATCTGACCGGCCGCATGATCCGCGCCGTGCATCTCGTCGGAGGCGGCAGCCGCAACGCCCTGCTGTGCCGGCTCACTGCCGACGCCACGGGCCTGCCCGTCATCGCCGGCCCCGCCGAGGCCACCGCCATCGGCAACATCCTCGTCCAGGCCCGCACCCACGGCCTGGTCGAGGACCGCGGCGCCATGCGTCGGCTGGTCGCCCGCACCCAGCGCCTGCGACGCTACGAGCCCGCCGGGGACATCCGCGCGTGGGACGTCGCCGCCGCCCGCGTGGGGCTCGCCTGACCTGATCTGAGCCGCACGGCACGGAAGCGGTGTCACCGTCCGCCGTACAGACGGTGACGGTCGGTCAAATATTGCTCAAGTGCGCATGGTTGTGGATCGTAAATTCTGGAAACACTCCATTTACCGAAGGGCGACGTGCTGGCCGTCAGGTGGCCAGGTGCACATATTCCCGATGCGATCACGCGACCAGTGGCTGCCCTTCGTGTCATCCCGACCTCGCCGTCACTGCTGTGAGCTGCCCACATGCCGTTACCGGAACTGCGAACGGCGAGGCCCCGCGTCGACCGAAAGCCGCGCCGCACAGCAATTGCGGGCGGCCTGAACAGGTTTGGAAAAAGCCTGTTCGGCTCGCGAAGCCATTTCTCAGAGTTCGGAGGGTTTCCATGCGCACGCGTCGCCGCAGATCCCTGCGCCTCCTTCTGTGCCTGGCACTGTCACTGTCCGCAGTGCCGCTGGCCGTCCTCACCGCGCCTCAGGCCGGCGCTGCCGGCGGGCCGACCGTGTGGACCCTGGACGCCACCGACCGGCCCTTCACGTCGACCACCCCGCCGGGCTGGGCGCCGACCGGGATCGAGCTGTACGCGGCCCGCAACGCCTACGAGGGGGCGCAGATCCTGGTGCGGTCCGGCTCGGCGCAGACCGGGGTGTCCGTCACCTCCGGGGCGCTGACCGGCCCCGGAGGCGCGCTCATTCCCGCTGCGAACATCACCACGCGCTACGAGTACAACCACCCGAACATCCAGAAGGTCGGCAACGTCCAGAACCCGCCCGACGGTGGGACCGCGTACTACGACGCGCTGATGAACAACAGTCCGCAGTCGGTGGCGGCGAACACCACGTACGCCGCCTACTACCAGGTCTACGTGCCGGCTGGTCAGGCGCCGGGCGTCTACATCGGCAGCGCCCGGGTGAACAGCAGCCTGGGCGCCGTCACGGTGCCCGTATCGGTGACCGTGTACAGCGCCACGATCCCGCCCACCTCGCGGTCCACGTTCAAGATGAACAACTGGTTCACCTCGGCGGGCTGGGACTACGAGGGCACTGAGGCTTCGATCCCGAATGAGTACGGCGTGCAGATGTACGACGCCAACTGGTGGACCGTCGAGGCCAACATCGCGGCGAACATGGCGCGGCACCGGAACAACGTGATCTACGCCGACGCGGTGGCCCTGCTGATTCCGGACACCACCGTCGACGCCGCGGGCCGCTTCACCTTCGGCTGGTCCACCTTCGACCGGTTCGTCAACCTCTTCGTCAGCGCCGGGGCCATGCAGTACCTCTACACCCCGACCCTGCTGGAGCCGCCCGCCTCCGGTCCGAACCTGGACACGCTGGTGCCGGCCAACGGCGTCAGCGGCGCGGTCAAGCACGCGCTCTGCCGGCCCGACTCCGCTCCGGCCAACGGCTGCCCGGACACCAACAACTGGTTGAACCAGTTCTTCCCGGCGCTGAAGGCGCACCTGGATGCCAAGGGCTGGACGGACAAGTTCTACATGAGCGCCCTGGACGAGCCCACCACCACGCAACAGGCCACGGCCGCCGGCTGGCTCTACACCCGCTACGAGCAGTACTTCCCGAACCCGCGCACCAACGAGGCGCAGCTGACCACCTTCACCGGGGACGCGGCTCATCTGTCGACGCAGACCCCGCTCTCGTCGAACTACGACGCGAACGTCGCGCTCTATCAGAGCTACCGGATCAGCGGGAAGGACCTGTGGCTGTACAGCTGCATCCTCCCGCAGGGCTCGTACATGAACCGCTTCACCAGCAACCACCTCAGCGGCACCAGGCTCCTCCCCTGGCTGACCTGGAAGATCGGCGGCGACGGCTACCTGCACTGGGGCTGGAACTACTGGCACGACGGTTTCAGCGAGCCGTACCCGGCCGCCGACACCTTCAACACCGCGCAGACCGGCGACCACTGGCTGGTCTATCCCGACAAGGCCGCCTACGGCATCTTCGACAGCCTCCGCAGCGAGGCTCAGACCGCGGGCCTGCAGGACTTCGAACTGCTGCAGCAGCTGGCCGCGGTCAAGCCGCAGGCGGCACGCACCCTGGCCGAGACGGTGATCACCAACCCGACGGCGTACGACACCTCCGGGTGGGACGTCGAGGGCCGGCACAAGCAGCTCCTCGACGAACTGGCCGCGGCATCCGGTGACCTGGCGCTGCCGTTCACGGACGACTTCAGCGGCGGCGACCACTTCTGGACCCACACCCGGGGGACCTGGTCGACCAGCGGCGCCCGGTACACGCAGTCCGACACGTCGGCGAACTGGGGGCAGGTCTCCTACCTGCGCGGCCGGGGCTACACCGACGTCTCGGTCGGCGTGGACCTGCAGATCACCGGCGTCAATCCGTTCGGAGGAAGCACCAACTGGGCAGGTCTGATGGTGCGTTCGGCCAACGGCACGGACCTGGACTCCGGCTACCTGATCGCCCAGCGGGACAACGGCCAGGTGTTCGTCTACCGCAGCGGCACAACGATCGGCTCGGCGTCCGTGCCCGGCTACGTGCCGGGGCAGCGCACCCGCCTGCGCGTCGTGGCGCGCGGGAACGCACTGACGGTTTACTCCGGGACCGGGCAGGCGCCGGTGCTGACCGTCACCGACGCGGCGTTCACCGCAGGCGCCGTGGGTCTGGTCACCGGCGGCGCCAGCGCGAACTTCTGGAACGCCCGGATCGTGCCTACCTCTCTCGCCCCGGCCGAGAGCGCCGCAGCCACCGCCTCCAGCTCGTACGAGGCCGACGGCTGGGGTGTCCGCTCGGCGGTCGACGGACAGCGGCCGTCGGCGCCGAACGCCGCGGGGTGGAGCAGTTCCGGCAGTACCGCCTCCAACCACACCGAGTGGGTGCGGCTGGACCTTGGCTCGACCCGGCCGGTGAGCCGGGTGGACCTCCACCCGCGCAGCGACGGGGCCAACGCCGGTCAGGGCTTCCCGGTCGACTTCACCATCCAGACCTCCACCGACGGCACGAACTGGACCACGGTCAGCAGCCGGACCGGGTACGCGAGGCCCGGCGCCACGGCGCAGACCTTCCCGTTCGCGACGGTCGACGCGCGCTACGTGAAGGTGACGGGAACCAACCTGAGTACCGATCAGTTCGGTGCCTTCCGCATGCAGTTCGCGGAGATCGAGGCTGTCGGCGGAGACCTGGCGCCGGGCCGCACGGCGACCACCTCCAGCTCGGTCGAGTACCCCAGCGAGGGCTGGTTGACCGCCAACCTCACCAACGGGAGCCATCACACCGACCTGTGGAACTCCTCGGGCTGGAGCAGCGCCGGGTCGGGCTCCCCGGACACCACGCAGTGGGCGCGGGTGGACCTCGGCGGCCCGTCACGGATCAGCCAGGTCACGTTGTACCCCCGCGACGACATCCCGAACACCGGGCGCGGCTTCCCCTCGGCCTTCACCGTCCAGCTCTCGACCGACGGCACGAACTGGACCACCGCGGTGTCGAGGAGCTCGTACCCGCGCCCCGGAGCCGGTGGCCTGTCCTTCGCCTTCGCCGCCACCACCGCCCGGTACGTGAAGGTCACCGGCACCACGCTCACAGCCGACCAGTTCGGCGTGTACTACATGCAGCTGGCGGGGATCGGTGTCTCATGACGAAGCACCGGATCTGCTTCCTGCTCCATGTGAAGGCCGAATTCGGCGACGAGTACCGCGAGCGCCACGCCCACGTGTGGCCGGAGATGCTCGATGCCCTCCGGGCCGCCGGCTGGACCAACTACTCCCTGTTCCTGCGCCCGGACGGCCTGCTCGTCGGCTACCTGGAGGCCGAGGACTTCGATCGCGCCCGCGAGGCGATGTCCGCCACCGAGGTCAACGCCCGCTGGCAGGCCGAGATGTCCCGCTACTTCGAGTCCCTGGACGGCACGCCGGCCGACCGGGCGATGGCACCGCTGGCGGAGGTGTTCCACCTGGACTGACAGTGCAGCTCGAACAGGTCTTGTCCATGTACTCCTTGGTCGTCCTGACCTTCCCGCTCGGACCTGCCGGTCCGGTCCGAGGCGTACCGGACCGGACCGGCAGGACCGCTCAGCCCACGGGAGTGAAGTCCTGCGAGGCGATGTACGAGGGGCGGCGTACCGGCGCGGCGAAGGGCTTCACGGGCCGGTTCTCGACGCTGTTGAAGACGAGGAAGACGTTGCTGCGCGGGTAAGGGGTGATGTTGTCGCCCGAGCCGTGCATCGCGTTGCAGTCGAACCACGTGGCGGATCCGGCCTTGCCGGTGAAGAGCCTGATGCCGCAGGCCGAGGCGAACCGGGTCAGCGCCTCGTCCGACGGCGTGCCGGCGTCCTGCATCTGGAGGGACTTCTTGTAGTTGTCCCTCGGAGTTGATCCGGCGCAGCCCAGGAAGCTCCGGTGGGAGCCGGGCATGATCATCAGGCCGCCGTTGGTGGCGTAGTTCGGTGTCAGGGCGATGGACACCGAAACGGTGCGCATGTTCGGCAGGCCGTCCTCGGCGTGCCAGGTCTCGAAGTCGGAGTGCCAGTAGAAGCCGCTGGCGCCGAAACCGGGCTTGACGTTGATCCGGGACTGGTGCACGTACACCTCGGAGCCCAGGATCTGCCGCGCGCGCCCGACGACGCGCGGATCGGCCGCGAGCGCCGCGAACGTCTCGCTGATGCGGTGCACCTCGAAGACCGAGCGGACCTCGCGGGACTTCGGCTCCACGATGGACCGGTCATCGGCGAGGGTCGAGGGATCGTGCAGCAGGCGGTTCATCTCGGCCCGGTAGAGGTCCACTTCGTCCGGCGTGATGAGTTCGCCGACCGGCAGGAAGCCGTCGCGGTCGTACGTCTCCAGTTCGTGGGCCCACATCGGTCCGGGCGTGCCGGGCTCGGACCAGACCACAGGGTCCTTGCGGCCGATGAGCACTTCCTCGGATCCCCGGGTCGGGTACAGGTCGGTCGTGGTGCGGGTCGATGCGATGGTCATGGTGGTGCCTGCCTCTCCTCTCTGCGTGTTCGGGTACGTCAGCCGTGCTGGTCCGGTTCGGTGAGCAGGGGGTACACGCCGTTCTCGTCGTGGTCCTCCCGGCCGGTCACGGGCGGGTTGAAGACGCACAGGCAGCGGAACTCCTGCTTCACGCGCAGGGTGTGGCGCTCGTGGCCGTCGAGGAGGTACATGGTTCCCGGCGTGATCGTGTAGGTCAGGCCGGTCTCCTCGTCCTTGAGCTCCGCCTCGCCCTGCGTGCAGACCACGGCCTCCACGTGGTTCGCGTACCACATGGACGTCTCGGTGCCGGCGTACAGGACGGTCTCGTGCAGTGAGAAGCCCACGCGTTCCTTGGCCAGGACGATGCGCTTGCTCTCCCAGGTGCCGGATGCCGCCCTGACGTGGCGGTCGGTTCCCTCGATGTCCCGGAACGAGCGGACGATCATGGTGGTGCCCTTCGTGGTCTGTGCGGAAGCCCTGGTCAGGCGGTTTCGCGGACGGAGCGGGCCAGGATCTCCAGGCCCTCGTCGAGTTCGTCGGTGGTGGTGGTGAGCGGCGGGAGCAGCTTCACGACCTCTCCCTCGGGGCCCGAGGTCTCGACGAGCAGACCGTTCTCGAAGGCCCTTCGGCACACCGCCGCGGCGCGTTCCTTGTGGGTGAACTCGATGCCCCACACCATTCCGCGACCGCGGAAGGTCGCCCCCAGCCGGCCGTGCTCGGCGCACAGCTCGCTCAGCGCACTCTCGACGCGTCCACCCTGTACGAGGGTCCGCTCGCGCAGGGCTCCGTCGCCCCAGTAGGTCTCCAGGGCGGCGGTCGCGGTGACGAAGGCCGGGTTGTTGCCGCGGAAGGTGCCGTTGTGCTCGCCGGGCTCCCACAAGTCCAGTTCGGGCTTGAACAGGCACAGGGCCATGGGGAGCCCGTAGCCGCTGATCGACTTGGACAGAGTGACGATGTCGGGGGTGATGCCGGCCTCCTCGAAGGAGAAGAACTCGCCGGTCCGGCCGCAGCCCATCTGGACGTCGTCGACTATCAGGAGCATGTCGCGGCGCCGGCACAGGTCCGCCAGGGCGCGGAGCCATTCCGCGCGGGCCACGTTGATGCCGCCCTCGCCCTGGATCGTCTCGACGATGACCGCCGCCGGATGGTTGAGGCCGGAACCCTGGTCCTCCAGCAGGCGCTCGAACCAGAGGAAGTCGGGGGTCCTGCCGCCGAGGTATTGGTCGAAGGGCATGGGGGTGCTGTGCACAAGGGGGATGCCCGCGCCCGCCCGCTTGAACGCGTTGCCCGTGACGGCGAGCGAGCCGAGGGACATGCCGTGGAAGGCGTTGGTGAAGGAGACGACCGCTTCGCGCCCCTTGGCCTTCCGCGCGAGTTTCAGCGCGGCTTCCACGGCGTTGGTGCCCGTGGGCCCCGGGAACATGACCTTGTAGGGCAGGGCGCGGGGTTCGAGGACGTGGGACCGGAAGGTCTCCAGGAAGGCCCGCTTGGCGGTCGTCGACATGTCGAGCGAGTGCGTGATGCCGTCGCGCTCCAGGTAGTCGAGCAGGGCCCGCTTGAGGACGGGGTCGTTGTGCCCGTAGTTCAAGGATCCGGCGCCCGCGAAGAAGTCCAGGTAGCCACGGCCGTGTTCGTCGTACAGCCGGCTTCCCGTGGCGCGCTCGAAGACGACGGGCCAGGCACGGCAGTAGCTGCGGACCTCGGACTCCACGGTCTCGAAGACGGACGGGACCAGCTCGGTCATGGTCAAGGCGACTCTCCAGTCGGTGGTTCGGTGGTTCGGTGGTTCGGTGGTTCGGTGGTTCGGCGTTCGGGCGGTCGCCGGTAGGCGTCGGTGTACCGGAGCCCGTGCTGAGAGGGGGGGGAGGGGGGAGGGAGTCAGAAGTGGAGCGGCCCGATGCGGTGGAGCACCTCGGTGGCGTAGCCGTCCCCGGGGAACTCATCCGCCTCGAAGAGCACTTCGCGCGTCAGCGTGGCGCTGTGCCGTTCGGCGTACGAGGCGAACAGCCGCTCAGAAGCCACGTTTCCCGGGGTGATGGTGGTTTCCAGGTGGCTCAGTCCGTGTTCCGAGGCCACGCGGGCGGAGAGGCCGTCGAGCAGTGCTCCCGCGACTCCGAGGCCGCGGATGGAATCGTCGACGGCGATCTGCCAGACGAACAGCGTCCCGGGTGCTTCGGGTCGGAGGTACCCACTGACGAATCCGACGGGCCGCCCGGCGGGATCCCGGGCGACGGCGGAGGTGGCGGAGAAGTCGCGGCACCAGAGGAGGTAGCTGTAGGCCGAGTTGAGGTCGAGCGTCCTGGAGTCACGTGCGAGGCGCCACAGCCGCGCGCCGTCACCCTGGCGGGGGCGGTCGATGAGCATCGTCGATGCGAGCGGAGCGGTCGAGGGGTTCTTTCTGTAACGGGCCAGTTCGGCATGGGCGGTCATGCAGGCCGAAGCTACCGAGGTGTGGAGCAAATCGCATGGGCCTATGGGGTTACGAAGAGGTCGAGGTGCATGGTATTGGGCCGCACTGTTCGGGGATGGTGAAGCGTGAGTGTTGAGGTCCTATTCGCATGAAAAACGCGCATATTTCACCCCACCCCTCCCGAATGTAACGAGGGCATAACGTCTTTGCTCTGTGCCGGATTTTGCCTCTCGAATGTGATGGGTCCCTCGGTGACCTGCGGGTTTCGTCAGCGACGGGATGGTTATGCGTGAGCGGCGCCGTCCGAATGCTGGGCTCGGCCTGGGCTCCGTCGTGTTCCGGCGGCTGATCACGTCGGAAGGACGGGCCGATCGCCGGTTCCGGGAGGCTGTGGCAAGGAGGCCGGACCTGCCCTCTACGCGCGGCTGCGCTCCTTCACGGCCCAGTCCGCGTCCGAGGGCCAGCCGAGGAGGCGTGCTCCGATCACCGCGGTCTGGAGGGCGTAGCGGTTGATCGGATCGGCGGGGTCGGCCCCGGTGAGGCTCCGGATGCGCTCCAGCCGGTAGGTCAGCGCTCGCACGCTCAGAGACAGGCGGCGGGCGGCCTCCGTGGCCACGCATCCGCAGTCGAAGTAGGCGGTGAGCGTATCGATGAGCGGCTGGGCGCCGCCCCGCGCCTTTGCCAGCGGACCGAGCGTGGTCTCCACCAGGTCGGCCATGGCCTGCCGGTCGCGGGTCAGGACGGGGTAGACGAGCAGGTCGACGGCGTGAAGTACGGGCTCGTCGAAGCCCATCCGTTCGGCGAGGTCGAGTGCTCCGAGGGCCTCCTCATAGGAGTGGACGACTCCGCCGGCGCCGGGGTGGGACCGGCCGATGGCGACCCTGCCGCCATCGGTGGCCGCGTACGCCTGTTTCGCGAAGAACGCCAGGACGTCGGGCTGGTCCCCGGGGGCCACGCAGATCAGCCGGCCGTCCTTGGTGGTGAGGAGGATCTGCCGGCCCGGGAAGCGGGTCAGTACCGCCGTCTCGATGCCCCGGGCGACACGGAATCCGTCGCCGTAGGGCTCGGGCCCGACCGCGACGGCCACCGCGTGTGCCTGGGACAGGCGCAGCCCGAAGCGTTCGGCCCGCTCCGCGAGGCGGCCGAGATCGCTGCGCCCGTACAGAAGGTCGTCGACGAACTCGCGCCGGGCGGCCTCCTCCTGACGGACGGCCTGCTGCTGGGCGCGCTCGAACCCCTCGACGAAGGCGTCCACCGCCTGTTCCACCACCGCCAGCAGTCCACCGGGCGACGCGGGTACGGGCCGCACGGTCTGTGCCGCCGCCAAGTGGTCGCGTATCAGGAAGCGCAACGGGAGGCCGGCCTCCGCGGCCCGCTCGCCCTCGAAGCGGCGGGAGTCCAGCTCGTCGCGGTTGAGCCGGCGCCCGGTGGCGCACGCGGAGGCGACGATGTCGGCGTAGCCCGCCAGATGATCCGCTGCTGCCGTTCGGTCCGGCATGTACTTCCCCCAGTCCTGACGCGCCCATGACGCTTCCTTGACGCGGGCACCAGGTTGCCACGTTCCGCGAGTGCTTCCGTCGTCGGCAGCAGGAGCGCGCGAATGCTGCCGGTCACCGGCAGTGTGTGCCGGGTGCGGAACGCGGCAGGATCAGGGGGCGGGGGAACGCGCCACCGCCGGGATGCCGAAGCGGGGAACGGGGGGCGTCCGGGCGGTGGTGCGTGGGACTGTTTCAAGGCTGATGGCCACGTGCCGGAGCACCCGGGGAGGTCGGCGCTGCCGGGAGGGGAGCCGGACCGAGTTCGGGACCGCCGGGCCGAGGCGCCCGGGGCGAGCGGCGGCAGGCCATATCGAAGACACCGCCCGAGGATGCCCTGACCGGCAGCGGGCCCCGGCCCCGGTCTCCCGGCGTCCGCCCGCGGTGCGGGGCCGTTCGGGGGAATCGGCGGCCTGGAGGGGGCCGCGGGCGGAGCGTGCGGCGAGATATGAAGGATGACCGATCCTGCACGCCGGGCCTGGAGCAGTGGCTCCTACGCGCGGGCGATCCACACCCCGGAGCAGACCCTGTCCCTGCGCGACGGGGAGGGTTGGTCACTGCCCCTGGACGTTGAACGGTGGTGCGCCGCAGCAAACGAGTCCGACCGGACCGTGCTGCGCCGGTGCACCGGCAGGGTACTGGACATCGGATGCGGCGCCGGCCGGCTGGTCGAGGCCCTCACGGGGCGCGGCCGGCAGGTCCTCGGCATCGACGTCTGCCCCTCCGCGGTGATCACCACCGTGTGCCGGGGAGGCTCGGCCCTGAGCCGGTCGGTCTTCGATCCGCTCCCCGAAGAGGGCCGGTGGGAAACGGCGCTGCTGATCGACGGGAACATCGGCATCGGCGGTGATCCCCGACGGCTGCTGCGCCGGGTCCGGGACCTCGTCCACCGGGAAGGCTTGCTCCTGGTGGAGGCCGCCGCCACTGACGTGGACGAGCGCCGCCGCGTCAGGATCCACGCAGGGCATGGGCCCGTGAGCGCCGTTTTCCCGTGGGCCTTGGTCGGCGCGACCGCCCTGAGCCGTCACGCGGCCTCATCGGGATGGACCGAGACCGAGCGCTGGACCACCGGCGGAGGCCGTCACTTCGTCGCGCTGCGCGCCTGCCGCTGAGCCCGGCTGCGGCTTCGAACGAGGGGCGCTGTCCCTGATGTTGTGCAACTGGTCGATCCGGCCCCGCTGTTCGGCCGGCGCCCGGTCCGGGACGGGCACATGGAGTGCTCCGGAGTCCTGGCGCACCGGTTGGTCGAGTCCGGGCGACGATGCCGCCGTCGGGAGGTTGGCGGGAACCGTCTCGTCGGCCGGGCGTCACGCGGTACGGCGGTTGCCCTTGTCGTCGCAGGGGATTGCGGGGGCGGCGTGGTTGGTGAGGAAGTCGCGGGTCGCCTGGCGTTCCACCTCGGTGATCGCCGTCGGCTCCACCACGATGATGCCGTCGAAGGGCCGGTCGACGTCCCGGATGATGATCAGCATCGTCGTCAGCAGGGCGGTGATGACGGTCAGGGTGATGAGCTGGCCGCGGTTGTTGGTCCTGGGCAGGCAGATGCCGAGTGCCACGACGGTGATGACAAGCGTGGCGAGGAGGAACCAGAAGATGGCGCCGGGGACACTCGGGCTCGACTGGGTGAGGCGTTCGTCGCGTTCGTCGGAGCGCTCGTTGTCGGCGGCGATCAGCATGCCGAACGCCGGCTTGCCCTGAAGGTCTTCGAAGGTCTGCCGGAAGCCGGTGGACCACACGCTCGGTGCGGGGGAGCCGTTGCCGTCGGCCATGGCCGACCACTCCTGAGTACGGACGGCCCGGGCGTAGCAGACGGCGCCGGCCTGGATCTCTCCCCGCTGCGCGGCGGGCGCGTATTCGGCGCTCTCCACGAGCTGGTCCAGGGCGCGGGCCTCACCGCGTGAGGAGATCTCGGCTTTGCCGTAGGAGCCGTTGGCGGTGACCAGTACGAAGCTGAGCAGCAGGACCGTCATCGTGAGCAGGGGGCCGACCAGGTCCTTGACGGCCATGCCCGTACCGTCGTCCTCGCTGAGCAGTCTGGGCCGCAGGTAGCGGTTCGCCGCGAGACCCGCGAGCAGAGCCACGACGGCGACGACGATGACGAGGACCACGGGCGGCCACCTCCGGGAACGGATGAGGGGTTCCCCGCGACGGGCAGGGCGCCGCGATCATGTCGCGTCCGTCAACATGGCGGGAATCGCAGAAGCGTTCAACATCTCGAACGGGTGACACGCATTGCGCCAGGAGGACGCTGTTCGCCCGCCACTCATTCGGGCGCCCGCGGAGGTGCGTTGACGACTCCGAACGGGACGTGGACGCTGGGAGTGGCGGGTGCCGTGCCGTTCAGGTGGGAGACCTGGTCGTCGAAGAAGATGTGCGGGTCGAGGGCACGCATCACGGCGGCCTTGTCGACGCCACCGAGGAAGAACGCGTCGTTGACGCGCAGCCCCCACTGCTTGAGGCTCCGCACGGCACGTTCGTGTGCGGGTGCGTCCCGAGCCGTGACCAGCGACACCCGGAGCCGGGGTTGGTAGGCCGGATCCTTGCGGCGCTCCCTCTCTTCGCGCTCCTGGATGCGGTTGATGCCCGCGAGGAACTCCTTCAAGGGGCCGGGATCGTGAGCGGTGGCCGCATTGAGCACTTCGTGTGCGCGGAACTCGTCGATGCCGGCGTTCTGAAAGATGCGTTCGGAGGAGTCGCCCGCCAGCACACCGTCGAAGTCGAACGCGATGCGGAGCTCCTGATCGGCGTCGTCATCGACTCTCTCCGTCTTGAGCACATGCCCTGCCGGCAGCCCGTCGGCAACCGCCTCGCGAACGTCGGAATCGTTCGCGGAGAGAAACAAGGACATGTTCAGGGCGGGCATGAACCGGTGTGAGGACCGGCCCTGCTGGAAGACGGCCCGACTGATGTGCAGGCCGTGCGCCGCGATGGAGCGCATGACACGGAGCCCGGTGTCCGGATCGTTGCGCGAAAGGATGATGACTTCGACCAGCGGATCGGAGGGATCCACGAGGTCGTTGAGCGACAGCAGGCGCCGGACGAAGGGGAAGGCCACGCCCTTGTCCAGGACGTCTTCCAGATGGGTCTCTTGATGGGCCCGGTACGCATCCTCACCCTGCTCCCGGAAGACTGCGTCGCAGTCGGTGAGATCGAACAGCGCGCTGGAAGCGAGCCCTATGACGAGGCGGTCGGAGAGGTCGTACTTCATTGCTCCCCCTGGTGGCACGCGTGCAAGATCGAGATGATTATCGCCCTTGCGAACATGTCGGAAACGTGTGCGACCGTCGGGAGTGGGGCGCCCGGTACGAGTGGAGAACCTGGCGACCCGAGGTTTCGGCCGGTCGTCCGGTCGTCCGGTCGGGTGGGTCGACCGGAGCGGCGTTCAGCGTTTCCTGGTGCGCAGGCTGCCAGAGTTGGGCGCGTGCTCACTCTTCGTGTACGCGTGGTGGCTCCATCGGTTGTCGCCGCCTGTGCCGTGGCCGCCGTCGTCGGCTGCAATCCGCTCGGTCCGACCGGCGGCCCTCAGGCGAGCGACGCGCTCGTCCGGGTCGACCAGGCCGGGTACGTGGCGGACGGGACCAAGACCGCCGTGGTCATGGGACCGCGCGATGCGCTGGCCGGTGCGGGGTTCGCGGTGCTCGACGTCAAGGGACGCTCCGTTCTGACGGGGAGGATCGGCCCCCGGACGGGGAGTTGGAACGAGCGCTTCCCTTCCGTGCGCACGGTGGACCTGTCCGCTCTCACCGCGCCCGGCACGTACCGGCTGACCCTCACCGGGACCGCGGCCGGTGCCTCGCCCCGTTTCCGGGTGGCCCCGGCCCGGGAGTTGATGGCGCCCCTCGTCGAGCAGAACGTCCGGTTCTTCCAGGCCCAGCGCGACGGCGGCGAGGTGGTCGCGGAGGTTCTGCACCGGAAGGCCTCGCACCTGAGCGACCGGCGGGCGACGGTGTACGAGACCCCCCGCTTCAGCACCGACGGAACCTCGCTGGAGGAGCGCGGGCTGACCCCGGCGGGTGGCCCCGTCGACGTGTCCGGAGGGTGGTTCGACGCCGGGGACTTCCTGAAGTTCACGCACACGGCCTCCTATGCGGTGGTCCAGATGTTCCTGGCCCGGCGCGAGATGCCCGCGGCCGCCGGTCTGTCGGCGGAGGCGGAGCACGGGGTGCGCTGGCTGGAGCGGATGTGGGACGGGCCGACGGGCACGCTGTACGCACAGGTCGGCCTCGGCGCGGGCAACGAGGGCATCGGCAACGACCACGACGTGTGGCGGCTGCCGGAGGCGGACGACGCGCTCGGCACCGCTCCCGGCGACAGGAACCACGTGCTCAGGTACCGCCCGGTCTTCCGTGCCAACGAACCGGGTGAGCGGATCAGTCCCAATCTGGCCGGGCGGGTGGCGGCGGCGTTCGCACTCGCCGCCCAGGCGGAGACCGAGCCGGCGGCCGCCCGTCGCCGGCTCGACCAGGCCGCCGACGTGTACGGCCGCGCCGCCACCGCGCCGCCGGGGGGCGCCCTGGTCACCACCCACCCGGCCGCGTTCTACGGGGAGGACTCGTGGCAGGACGACCTGGAGCTCGGGGCAGCCGAACTCGCCCGCGCCGCCCGGCAACTGGGCGACGAGCGGGCCGCCGAGTGGCAGCGGCAGGCAGGGGCCTGGGCGCGCGCCTACCTGGCCTCCGACACGAAGGGCACCCTGGGCCTCGGGGACGTCAGCGCGCTCGCGCACGCCGAACTCCTGGGCTCCCCCGACCACGGCGGACAGCTGTCGGACGCCCTCAGGGCCGATCTGCGCCGCCCGCTGGACGACGCCGGAGACCTGGCCGGGGACGACCCGTTCGCAGCGGGCGCCCTCTACACGGACTTCGACGCCGTCCCGCACACCTTCGGCCTGGTCACCACGGCCCTGCTCTACTCCCGGCTGACCGGCGACCACCGGTACGACGCCTTCGCCGCCCGGCAGCGCGGCTGGGCACTGGGAGCCAACCCCTGGGGCAGCAGCTTCGTGATCGGCGTGGGCGAGGTGTTCCCCCACTGCCCGGAACACCCGGTGGCCAACCTGGCCGGCAGCCTCGACGGCACCGGTCACATCCTGCGCGGGGCCGTCGTCAACGGCCCCAACGGAGCGGACAAGTTCAAGGAGGACGGGTTCATGCGGGGTATGCGAGCCTGCGAGGCCGATCAGGGCCGGCCGTGGAGCGACTTCGACGGACGCGGCGCCCGCTACGTCGACCGCGTCGGCGCCTGGCAGACCGTCGAGCCGGCCGACGACTTCACATCGACCGCGCTGCTGGCCTTCGCCCTCTCCGGCACCGGAACGGGGCACCGGTGACTGCGGCGGGTCCGGGGCCGGCAGCCGCTGCGATCACCACAGGCGCCGTCGCCGATGTTCCGATGGCGCGCCCCGGCACGGAACGGTCCCCGGTTTCGCCCGGCCGCCGGCGCCTGGACGGGCTGGACGCGTTCCGCGGCTGCCTGGTCGTCCTGCGCATCCTCGTCGGCAGCCAACTGGTCGAGATCGCGGCCCCGGTCATGGTGCACGCGCAGACCTTCGGTCTCACCGCCGCCGATCTGGTCTTCCCCGGCTTCCTGTTCATCATGGGCATGGCCATCCCGGTCTCCATGTCGGCCTTCCTCCGCCCACCACCCGCGCACGGCCCGGGCGGAGCGGACCGGCGCACCGCCGTCCTGCGGATCGTGCGCCGATCCGTACTGCTCTACGCGATCGGCATGTTCCTGAACGCGTACCCCTTCCTGCCCGAGATCCTGGAACACCTCAGGTTCGTCGGCGTGCTGCAACGCCTCGCCTTCGTCTACCTGGTGGTGGCACTGCTCTACGTCGCGTGCGCCTGGTCGCTGCTGCCGGGCGGCGGGCCGGCGGCTGCGGCCGCCGGGTCCCCCGATCCGGTCGGCGTGCGACTGCGCGGTGTTGTTCGCCGTCCGGCCAGGGTGTTCCTCCTCGGTGGGTTCCCGCTCCTGTGCGCCGGCTGCTGGATCGTGGCGACGTACGCCTTCCACAACCCGTGGCCCGAATGCGCCCACGTGCGCGGACTCGTGCCGTCCTGCTCGCTGGAGGCCTACCTCGACACCAGCGCGTGGGGTGTCCGGCACAACTTCGAAGGCCGTACGTTCGATCCCGAAGGCCTCATGTCGACCCTGGTGGCGGTGGTCAACTGCTGGGCGGGGCTCGTCGTCGGCATGGACATCGTCCGGAACAAGCCGCGGTACGGCGAGCCCGGGGGCGTCCGGAGGAGGGTGGCCCTGCTGCTCGCCACCGGCGCGGGGTGTGCGGGGGCCGGCCTCGCCGTGAGCCTGGTCATCCCGATCGGCAAGCCGCTCTGGACCCCCTCGTACGCCCTCGTGACGGTGGGCATCATGACCGCCGGCTTCGGCCTGGTCCTCCTGGCGTTCGACGGCGGGCTGTGGCCCGGGCCGGACGGCACCGTCCGTACCGGTGTGGGGCGCGCCCTGCGGCGGGCATGCGCGCCCGCGGGGGACACGCTGGTGGCCCTCGGCCGGAACCCGCTCTTCTTCTACGTCCTGTCCGAGCTGGTCATCACCACGCTGAACTACCTCCCGGTCCCGTCGCACGGCGCCGACGCATCCGTGTGGAGCGTGGGCTCCGAGGTCCTGGTGGCCTCCTGGCTGCCCGGGCCGGTCGCGAGCATGGTGTGGGCGCTGCTGTGGCTGCTGCTGTTCTACGTGCCGATCGGGCGGCTGCTCGTCTCGCGCGGCTGGTACATCCGGGTGTAATCCCGGACCGCATACGCGGGGTGCGCCTCGTCCGCCTCGCCGCTCGGCGAGCCGTTGACCTGCGCGGATCCGGCTCGCTCGTACGAGGGACAGCCCGCGCGGCAGCCTCGTGGTGGGCTCGTGATCTTCCTAGCATCCGGGGGTGACCAACACGCTCCTCGCCCCATCGCAGCTCACGACCGGCCCACCGGTCTTCGACGATCCCCGCGGCCGCCGCCGCCGGATCCTGACCGCCGCGGGCACCTTGGTGTGCGCGGTCTGCCTGCTCGCCCTCGCCGCGGCAGTCGGCGTCCTGTACGCAGACCCGCACGCGCCCGCACCGGCGGGTGCCGCGACCACTCGCTCGACACGGTGAGGAAGGTCGCGCCCCGTGGGCACTGGTGGGTCCTGACGAGCGTCCTCGCCGCCCTGCTGGTGGCCCTGTTCGTCGCGACGTCGGTCCTGCGCGGAGGCGGCGACGGGGGAGGCGCGCACGACGGCGGACCGGATGACCTCGTGCCGCCCGTCGTCACCGCGGGCGGACCCGTCCTCGACGCACGCACCGGCACTCCCGTCAGCCTCGGCATCCCCCGGCGGACGGTCGCCCTCACCTTCGACGACGGCCCGGACCCCGCCTGGACCCCGCAGATCCTCCGGATCCTGGCCGCCGAGAAGGTCCCGGCCACGTTCTTCGTGACCGGCGAACACGTGGCCCAGCACCCCGGACTGGTCCGCGCCCAGACCACCGCCGGGCACGAGGTGGGTCTGCACACGTTCACCCACGCCGACCTCTCCACCACCCCCGACAGGCGGATGCGCCTCGAACTCGCAGCCAGCCGCGCCGTCCTGGCCGGGGCCACCGGCAAGAGCACCGCCCTCCTGCGCCCGCCGTACTCGTCCATGCCGGACGCCGTCACCAACCGCGACTGGCGGGCCGTGCTCCGCACCGGTGAACTCGGGTACCTGAACGTCCTGTCCACGCACGACGGGCTCGACTGGCAGGCCCGCGCGCCCGAGGAGATCGTGCGTGGTGCCCTGCCCGTCGAAGAGGAGGGGGCGGTCGTCCTGCTGCATGACGGGGGCGGCGACCGGTCCCGTACCGTCGCGGCCCTGCGCGGGATCATCGATGAGTTCAAGGCCCGCGGCTATCGCTTCACCACGGTCTCCCGGGCGGTCGGCCTGCCACCCCAGCATTCCTCGGCGACCACCTTCGACCGCTGGTACGGTTCGGCGCTGATCGCCCTCGTCCAGACGGCCGTCGCCCTGCCTCCCGTCATGGGCCGGCTGCTCGGCGGGGTGGCCCTGCTCACCGCCGCCCGCCTCCTCCTGCTCGCCGCGGCCTCGGTCGTGCACCGGCGGCGCGCCGCCGCCCGGGACTCCACGTTGCCGGCATCGCTACCGCGCGTTTCGGCTGTCGTACCCGCACACAACGAGGAGGCGACCATCGCGGCCTGCGTGCGCGCCCTGCTGAACGGCGGCTGCCCCGACATCGACGTGGTCGTCGTCGACGACGGCTCCACCGACGGCACCGCGGCGGCGGCCCGGGGCGTGGCGGACCCACGGGTGCGGGTCGTGACCCAGCCGAACCGGGGCAAGCCCGCCGCGCTGAACACCGGTGTCGCGCACGCCGGGCACGACGTGATCCTCATGGTCGACGCGGACACCCTCATCGCCCCGGGTGCGGCGGCCCACCTCGCGGCCGCGTTCGCCGACCCCTCGGTCGGTGCGGTGGCGGGCAACACCAAGGTCGCCAACCGCACCGGCCTGCTCCCGCTCTGGCAGCACCTTGAGTACGTCATGAGCTTCGGCCTGGAGCGCCGCCTGTTCGACCTGATCGGGGCCAGCCCGACCGTCCCCGGCGCCATCGGCGCCTTCCGGCGCGAAGCCCTGGCCTCCTGCGGCGGCATCAGCGCCGACACCCTGGCCGAGGACACCGACATCGCGATGGCCCTGTGCCGGGGCGGCTGGCGCGTCGAATACCGTGGCGACGCCCATGCCCTCACCCATGTCCCCACCACCGTCCGCGACCTGTGGCACCAACGCCACCGCTGGGCCTACGGCACCCTCCAGTCCCTCTGGAAGCACCGTCACGCGGTGAAGGAGAGCGGCATCGCCGGCCGCCTGGGCCGGCGCACCCTTCCGTACCTCGTGCTGTTCCAGCTCGTGCTGCCGCTGGCCGCCCCGCTCATGGACGCGGTCGCCCTCTACGGACTGGTGACGGGGACGGCCACGGCCCCGGCCGTCGTCTGGGCGGCGTTCTGCCTCGCGCAGCTCGCTCTCGCCGCCCACGCCCTCCGGCGCGACGGCGAGAGCCTGCGCCACTTGTGGCTGGTACCCCTCCAACAGACCGCCTACCGGACCGCCCTGTGCCTGGTCACCTTCCATGCCCTCGCCACCGCAGCGATGGGAGCCGGCCCCCAATGGCGCAACCATCCGCACGTCCTGGCGGCGTCCCGGGCTCCGCAACTCCCGCCGGGGCCGCTGAAGGCGCGTGAAAAGGTGCGCTGACCTGTCTTCTGGCGGCGGCCGTCGGCCCACACCGCCGTCCGGCCCTTGGTGTCGCGCACCATGACACGGCCAGGCGCATCGCTTGCGACCTCGGCACCCTCGGTCCCGCCGCCCCGGTGTGAAGGGGCGGCGGGACCGAGGCGATCGGGGGAGAGGGCGGTGCTCAGCCGTGGGTGAAGTTCGGCGGGCGCTTGTCGACGAACGCGGACATGCCCTCCTTCTGGTCGGCGGTGGCGAACACGGCGTGGAAGAGACGGCGTTCGAAGCGGACGCCTTCGGCGAGGGTGGTTTCGAAGGCGCGGTCGACGGCTTCCTTGGCCATCATCGCGACCGGCTTGGACATCTCGGCGACCGTCGTGGCGACGGCGAGGGCCTCGGCGAGCAGTTCGTCGGCCGGCACGATCCGGGAAACGAGTCCGGCGCGTTCGGCCTCGGTCGCGTCCATGGTGCGTCCGGTGAGGCACAGCTCCATGGCCTTGGCCTTGCCGACGGCGCGGGTCAGGCGCTGGGAGCCGCCGATGCCCGGGATGACGCCGAGCTTGATCTCGGGCTGGCCGAACTTCGCGGTGTCGGCGGCGAGCAGGATGTCGCAGAGCATGGCCAGTTCGCAGCCGCCGCCGAGGGCGTATCCGGAGACCGCGGCGAGGGTGGGGGTGCGGACCCCGCCGAGCCGGTCCCAGGCGGTGAACCAGTCGGAGAGGTACATGTCCATGTAGCTCTGCGGGCGCATCTCCTTGATGTCGGCGCCGGCGGCGAAGGCCTTCGCGGAGCCGGTGAGGACGATGCAGCCGACGTCCGGGTCCCGGTCGAGCTCCTCGGTCGCCGCCACGACCTCGGTCATGACCTGGAGGTTGAGGGCGTTGAGTGCTTCGGGCCGGTCGAGGGTGAGGAGGGCCACCCGGCCCTTGCGTTCGAGCAGGATGGTCTCGTAGGCGGTCATGAGGTGCTTCCGTTCCGGGTCGATTCGGCAGGAGAGGGGCGGAGGGTCCGGACGATCGCCGAGAAGTCCAGCCCCGCGCCGTCGCCTTCGGCGAACGCCGCGTACATCTCGGCGGCCTTGAGGCCCAGAGGTGCCTCGATTCCGCCGGCGCGCAGGGCGTTGGCGGCGAGGCCGAGGTCCTTGGCCATCAGCGGGGCCGCGAAGCCGGGCCGGTAGTCCCGGTTGGCGGGGCTGGTCGGGACCGGTCCGGGGACCGGGCAGTTGACCGTCAGGGCCCAGCACTGGCCGGAAGCGGTGGAGGCGACGTCGTGGAGGGCCTGGTGGTCGAGCCCCAGGCTCTCGGCGAGGACGAACGCCTCGCTGACGCCGATCATGGAGACGGCGAGGATCATGTTGTTGCAGATCTTCGCCGCCTGTCCGGCGCCCGCGGCGCCGCAGCGCACGGCCTTCTTGCCCATGGCGTCGAGCAGCGGTTCGGCGGCGGCGAACTCTTCGGATCCGCCACCGGCCATGAAGGTGAGCGTGGCCGCTTCGGCGCCCACCACCCCGCCGGACACCGGGGCGTCCAGCGCGCGGTGGCCGGCGGCGGCGACGGCCTCGTGGGCGGTACGGGCGTCGGCCACGTCGATGGTGGAGCAGTCGATGAACAGTGTGCCGGGGCGGGCGGCGGCCAGCAGGCCCTGTTCGCGGTAGAGGGAGAGGACGTGGTGGCCGGCCGGGAGCATGGTGATGACCACGTCGGCCTCCGCGGCGGCCGCGGCCGCGGAGGCGGCGGGCGCCACCCCGGCCGCGGCGGCGGTGGCCAGTAGCTCGGGCACGAGGTCGAAGCCGAGGACGTGGTGGCCGGACTTGACGAGGTTGGCGGCCATCGGGGCGCCCATGTGGCCGAGGCCGATGAATGCGACGGTGGTGCTCACCAGACGACCTCCTGGGAAGAAGCGGGCGCGTCGAGCCGGAGCTCGTTCGCGTCGAGCGGGGCGAAGAACCGGTCCACGTCCGCAGCGGTGACGTCTTCCAGCGCGGCCGGCGACCAGTGCGGATCGCGGTCCTTGTCGATGACCTGGGCACGGATGCCCTCGACCAGGTCGGGGGAGGCGAGCGCCGCGCAGGAGACCCGGTACTCCTGCTCCAGCACCCGCTCCAGCGGCCCGAGGCGACGGGCGCGCCGGAGCGCGGCCAGGGTGACCTTGACGGCGGTGGGGGACTTGGACAGCAGGGTTTCGGCCGCCTCCTTCGCCGCGGGCACGCCCGACGCGAGCAGCCGCGCCACGATCTCCTCGGCGGTGTCGGCGGCGTAGCAGTGGTTGATCCACTCGCGCGCGGAGCCGAGAGCGCCCGGCGGCGGCTGTTCCACGTACCGCTCCAGCACGCAGTGCACGGAGGCGGTGGCCAGGTCCCGGGCGAGGGCCGGCAGCGCCGGGGCGGGGACGTGGTGGTCGGCGAGCCCGCACAGCAGCGCGTCGGTGGCGCCGACGGGCGCGCCCGTGAGCGCCAGGTGGGTGCCCAACTCGCCGGGGGCCAGGGCGAGGAGGTACGTGCCGCCGACGTCGGGGACGAAACCGATGCCGGTCTCGGGCATGGCCACCTTCGACCGCTCGGTGACGATGCGGACGCTCCCGTGCGCGCAGACGCCGACCCCGCCGCCCATCACGATGCCGTCCATGAGGGCCACGTACGGCTTGGGGTAGCGGGCGATCAGCGCGTTGAGCCGGTACTCGTCGCGCCAGAAGTCCGCCGAGGCGGTGCCGCCGGTGCGGGCGTCCTCGTGGATCGCGCGGATGTCCCCGCCCGCGCACAGGCCCCGCTCGCCGGCGCCCTCGATGACGACCAGCTCGACCGAAGGGTCGACCGCCCAGGTGGACAGGGCTTGCTCGATGCGCAGGACCATGGGATGGCTGAGGGCGTTCAGCGCCTTGGGGCGGTTGAGGGTGATGTACGCGGCGTGGCCCTCGGTGTGCAGCAGGACGTGGTCCTCGGCGGTGGGGTTCTCGTTGGTCATCGCAGGGTCTCCGCAAGTCCGCGCGCGACGATGACGCGCATGACTTCGTTGGTGCCTTCCAGGATCTGGTGGACCCGCAGGTCGCGGACGATCTTCTCGATGCCGTACTCGCTGAGGTAGCCGTAGCCGCCGTGCAGCTGGAGGGCGGCGTCGGCCACGGCGTAGCCGGTGTCGGTGGCGAACCGCTTGGCCATCGCGCACAGGCGCGGGGCCAGCGGATCCCCTGTGTCGAGGGCCTCGGCGGCTTGGCGCACCAGCGCGCGGGCTGCTGCCAGCTCGGTGGCCATGTCGGCCAAGCGGAACTGCAGCGCCTGGGCGTCCAGCAGCCTGGAGCCGAAGGCCTCTCGGTCGGCCAGGTGGGACAGCGAGCGGTCCAGGGCGCTCTGGGCGCCGCCGAGGGAGCAGGCGGCGATGCCGAGGCGGCCGCCGTTGAGGCCGGTCATGGCGATGCGGAAGCCGTCGCCCTCGGCGCCGAGCCGCCGGTCGGCGGGGATGCGGACGCCGTCCAGGATCACCTGGCGGGTGGGCTGGGCGTTCCAGCCCATCTTCCGTTCGTTGGGCCCGAAGGAGACCCCCGGATCCGCACGCTCGACGACGAACGCGGAGATGCCACCGGGTCCCGGCTCACCCGTCCGCGCCATGACCACGTAGCGGTCCGAAGCGCCGGCGCCCGAGACGAACTGCTTCACCCCGGTCAGCACGTAGTGGTCACCTTGCCGCTCCGCGCGGGTGCGCAAGGCGGCGGCGTCCGAGCCCGCGCCGGGTTCGGTCAGGCAGTAGCTGCCCAGGGACGCGGCGGAACACAGGCCCGGCAGCCAGCGGTCGCGCTGGGACCGGTCGCCGTAGCGGTCGATCATCCAGCCGACCATGTTGTGGATGGAGAGGTAGCCGGCGATGGAGGGGCAGCCGGTGGCGAGGGTCTCGAAGACGAGGACGCCGTCGGTTCGTGACAGGCCCGAACCGCCGTGCTCCTCACGGACGTAGACGCCGGCGAGGCCGAGGGCGGCGGCCCGTCGGATGACGTCGACGGGAAAGTGCTTGTCCTGGTCCCAGGCCACGGCGTGCGGGGCGAGCTGCTCCTGGGCGAAGTCGAGGGTGACCTCGGCGAGCGCGAGCTGGTCCTCGGTGAGGGTGGAGGTCACGGCGTTCACCCCATCGTCGGGATGGTGAAGCTCGCGCCTTCCTTGACCCCGGAGGGCCAGCGCGAGGTGACGGTCTTCGTACGGGTGTAGAAGCGGATGGAGTCGGGACCGTGCTGGTTGAGGTCCCCGAAGCCGGACCGCTTCCAGCCGCCGAAGGTGTGGTAGGCGACGGGCACCGGGATGGGGACGTTGACGCCGACCATGCCGGCGCCCACCCGGCGCGTGAACTCGCGCGCGGTGTCCCCGTCCCGGGTGAAGATGGCCACGCCGTTGCCGAACGGGTGCTCGCTGGGCAGGCGCAGGGCCTCCTCGAAGTCGGCGGCCCGTACGACGGTCAGCACCGGGCCGAAGATCTCCTCGCGGTAGACGCGCATCTGCGGGGAGACGCGGTCGAAGAGGGTGGCTCCGGCGAAGTAGCCGTTCGCATGGCCGGGGAGGGTGAAGGGGCGGCCGTCGACGACGAGTTCGGCACCCTCGTTGACGCCGATGTCCACGTAGCGGTTCACCCGGTCCAGGGCGTCGCGGCTGACCAGCGGCCCGAAGTCGGCGTCGGGGTCGTCCGACCGGCCGATCTTCAAGGTCGAGATCCGGGTCCTGAGGGCGGCCACGAGCCGGTCCGCGGTCTCCTCGCCGACGGGTACGGCGACGGAGATGGCCATGCAACGCTCGCCGGCCGAGCCGTAGCCTGCGCCGATCAGGGCGTCGACGGCCTGGTCGAGGTCGGCGTCGGGCATCACGATCATGTGGTTCTTGGCACCGCCGAAGCACTGGGCGCGCTTGCCGTGCGCGGCGGCGGTGGCGTAGATGTGCGCGGCGACCGGGGTGGAGCCGACGAACCCGAGGGCCTGGACCCGCGGGTCCTCCAGGAGGGTGTCGACGGCCTCCTTGCCGCCGTTGACCACGTTCAGTACGCCCGGCGGCAGACCGGCCTCCAGGAACAGCTCCGCGAGCCGCAGCGGCACGGACGGATCGCGCTCGGACGGCTTCAGGATGAACGCGTTGCCGCAGGCGAGAGCGGGCGCGGCCTGCCAGAGCGGGATCATCGCGGGGAAGTTGAACGGGGTGATGCCCGCGACCACGCCCAGCGGGGAGCGCAGCGAGTGCACGTCGATGCCGGTACCGGCGTTGTCGGTGAACTCGCCCTTGAGCAGGTGCGGGATCCCGGCGGCGAACTCGACCACCTCCAAGCCGCGTTGCAGGTCGCCGTGGGCGTCGGCGACCGTCTTGCCGTGCTCGGCCGACAGCATCCGGGCCAGGTCCTCCCGCTCGCCCTCGACGAGCCGGAGGAAACGCAGCAGGACGCGGGCCCGGCGCTGCGGGTTCCACTGGCCCCAATCCACCTGCGCCTCTTCGGCGTTGGCGATCGCCGCCTCGGTATCGGCGCGCCCGGCCAGCGGCACGCGCGCCTGGACGGTACCGGTGTTCGGGTCGTACACGTCGGCGAAGAGACCGGAGGTTCCGGTGCTGTGCTTTCCGCCGATGAAATGGGTGAGTTCACGGACCATGGATGCCTGCTCTCGTCAGGTTGGATCCGGGGATGGCACGGCAGATCGGCGGACGGCACCCCGATGGGGGCGCACCGCTGCGCAAAGCCGTGGGAACTACGAGCGCACGGAAGTGGTGTGCGTGCGCTCCGCCGGATCACCAGGGTCGTGGGTACAAACCGGTGCCATGCGTGTCTGCTCCATCCTCGTGGACAACACGGAACATCCGCGGCCGGTATCCTGACTCCCGGATCCCCGCGCGCCGCCCGCCTTCCCGACCAACCTCGTCAGTGGCGTGTGGATGGCAGCACACTCCCCGGTCACAGTGGCGGGACCGTGCCGGTTTTGCACCGGCTTCCCTGCACCGCGGACCTTGTGCCACGAACATATAGTTGGACGTCCTAGTAAGTCCAGACCCGCCAACGGCGCGCCTAGAGTCGGAGCATGCGCATCGTCTCCCTGCTCCCGGCGGCCACGGACATCGTGGCGGACCTCGGACTCGCCGCCGACCTGGTTGGACGCACCCACGAATGCGACTGGCCTCCCGCCGCGGTGGCCTCCGTACCCGTCGTCACCCGCGCGGAATTCGACGCGGACTCACTCACCAGCCGGGAGATCTCCCGGGCCGTCGGCGGGTCGGCGCACTCCGGCTCCTCGCTCTACACCCTGGACACCGAAGCCCTCGCCGCGCTCGCACCGGAGGTCCTGCTCACCCAGGACCTCTGCCAGGTCTGCGCCGTCTCCTACGAGAGCGTCACCCGGGCGGTGCGCGTCATGGACGCCGGACCCCGGGTCCTGAGCCTGGAACCGAAGACCCTCGGCGACGTGCTGGACTGCCTGGTCACCGTGGGCGACCTGCTGGGGGTACGCGAGCGGGCCGAGCGGCGCCGCGCCGAGCTGCGGAGCCGGCTCGCCGAGGTGCGGCGGCGAACGGAGGGCCGGCCGCGGCCCGGGGTGGTGGCCATCGAGTGGCTCGACCCGCTGTGGCCCGCCGGCCACTGGGTGCCCGAACAGATCGCCGCGGCGGGCGGCGATCCGCTGCTGGCCGAGCCGGGTGAGCACACCAAACCGATGACGTGGGAGGCGGTGCGGGAGGCGCGCCCGGACGTGGTCCTCGTCCTGCCCTGCGGCTTCCCGCCCGAGCGGACCCTGACGGAGCTCGGCCTGCTCACATCGCTGCCCGGCTGGGACGAGCTGCCCGCCGTACGGGCAGGAGCGGTGTGGGTCCTGGACGGGCCCGCGTACTTCAACCGGCCGGGCCCCCGCGTGGTCCGCGGCGCCGAGGTGCTCGCGCACGTGCTCCACGGAGTGCGTGCGGGGGACCCGGTGACCGCGGCGGAGGCGCGCCGGCTGGTCTGAGCCTGATGGTCAGCTCAGCTCAACTCAGCTCAGCTCAGCTCAACTCAGCTCCGGTCACGGGCCACCGGGTAGGGGATGAAGGTGCTGCTGTTCTCGTCGACCGCGAGCGGGCGGCCGAGGGGCGGAACCGCGCGCTGCGGGCAGTCGAGGCGCTCGCAGAGTCGGCAGCCCATGCCGATGGGTGTGGCCGCGGCGGCGTTGTCGAGGTCGAGGCCGTCGGAGTAGACGAGCCGGGGCGCGTGGCGGATCTCGCAGCCGAGGCCGATGGCGAAGGTCTTGCCGGGTTCGCCCCAGCCGCCGCGGTGGCGGGTGACGGCGCGGGCGGTCCACAGGTGGCGCTGCCCGTCGGGCATGGCGGCGATCTGTACGTGGATCCGGCCCGGCGCGGCGAAGGCCTCGTACACGTTCCACAGCGGACAGGTGCCGCCGGCACGGGAGAAGTGGAATCCGGTCGCGGACTGTCGCTTGGACATGTTCCCGGCGCGGTCGACGCGGACGAAGGAGAAGGGAACGCCGCGCAGCCTGGGGCGTTGCAGGGTGCTGAGGCGGTGGCAGACGGTCTCGTAGCCGATGCCGAAGTGATCGGTGAGCCGCTCGATGTCGTAGCGGAACTCCTCGGCGGCCCGGTGGAAGGCGCCGTACGGGAGGATCAGCGCGGCCGCGAAGTAGTTGGCGATACCGATCCGGGCCAGGCCGTGTGCCGGGGACCCCTGCGGGAAGTCCTCGGCGGCCAGCCGGTCCAGCTCGGCCCCGTACTCCAGCAGGGCGAGCTGGGTGGCCATCCGGAACGCCTGTTGGCCCGGCCGCAGTCGGCCGGACAGGTGCAGGACCCGCGCGCCCGCGTCGAAGTGGTGGAGCCGGTCGGAGTCCGCGGCGAGGCGGAGTCCGTGGTGCTCGGTGAGGCGGCTCGACAGCACCCGGACGACTTCCCCGGGGCGGATGCCGATCTCCCGGGAGAGCGCCTCGGCGGCGAGGTCGGTGTCGTGGAGGTAGTTCTGGCGGCGGTAGAAGAACTCGCGGATCTCCTCGTGCGGTGAGCGCGGCGCCGCCGGGCCGCCGTCCCGTCCGTCCGCCGTGTCCGCGAGCCGCTCCGCCAGGAGCTGGCTGCGCCGTCCCAGGTCCAGCAGGACGGCGGCCACCGCCGGCATCCGGGTGGCCAGTTCGGCCAGGTCGGACGGGGAGACCCGGGCCTCGGCGACCTCGTTCGCGAGGGCTTCGCGCAGATCGGCCACGAGTCGGCTGGTGTCCCGTTCGGAGAAGAACCCGGGGTCGACGCCGAAGGCCTCGGTCAGCCGCAGCAGGACCGGCACGGTGAGGGGGCGGGAGTCGTGCTCCATCTGGTTCAGGTAGCTGGGGGAGATGCCCAGGACCCGGGCCAGCTCGGCCTGGCTCATGCGGCGCTCCTCGCGCAACCGCCGCAGCCGCGCACCCGCGTACGTCTTGCTCACCCGAACTCCTCCGGCCTCGACCGGCTCCAGGTTACGCACGATCCTGCCGTTTCCGACCTTCGCAACCTTGGCAAAACGGCCGCAGAAGATTCGCAGAAGTTGGCATGCGTACCGCATTGATGGCACTGCGTGCCGCTGTCAGAGTCTGTCCTGCGGCCGCCGGACCCGGCAGTCGAGAGGGACGCTCCCGGCACGACTCGTGCCCTGACGTCGGAGATCCCGGCAGTCCACGCTCGGCTGACCTGCAACATTGCTGAGTTCCACCCAGGGGCCGGCGGCTGTGACCCCGGTATGCGGCACAGAGTGCCAACGACTCGTCGTGATGAACGAGCGCGTTGGCAGACCAAGCGATTCATGGAGACGGTGACGACATGGCAGACACGAACACGACGGCGGCCGCCGAACAGCTCAAGCAGAAGTGGGCCACGGACCCGCGGTGGGCGGGCATCGAGCGGACCTACTCGGCCGAGGACGTGGTCCGGCTCGCCGGCAGCGTCCGCGAGGAGCACACCCTCGCCCGGCGCGGCGCCGAGCGGCTGTGGCGGCAGCTGCACGAACTGGACTACGTCCACGCCCTCGGCGCGCTCACCGGCGGCCAGGCGGTTCAGCAGGTCCGGGCGGGCCTCCAGGCGATCTACCTGTCGGGCTGGCAGGTCGCCGCCGACGCCAACCAGGCCGGTCACACCTACCCGGACCAGTCCCTCTACCCGGTCAACTCCGTGCCGCAGGTGGTCCGTCGGATCAACAACGCACTGCTGCGCGCCGACCAGATCGCCACCGCCGAGGGCGGCTCGGACACGACCGACTGGCTGGCGCCGATCGTCGCCGACGCCGAGGCCGGCTTCGGCGGACCCCTCAACGCCTTCGAACTGACCAAGGCGATGATCGCGGCGGGCGCGGCGGGCATCCACTACGAGGACCAGCTGGCCTCCGAGAAGAAGTGCGGCCACCTCGGCGGCAAGGTCCTCGTGCCCACCTCACAGCACATCCGCACCCTGAACGCGGCGCGCCTGGCCGCCGACATCGCGGACACCCCGACGCTGGTCATCGCCCGTACGGACGCCCTCGCCGCCAACCTGCTGACCAGCGACGTCGACGAGCGCGACGCGGAGTTCTGCACGGGGGAGCGCACCGCCGAGGGCTTCTACCGGGTCCGCAACGGAATGGCTCCGGTCATCGCCCGCGGCCTGGCCTACGCCCCGTACGCCGACCTCATCTGGGTGGAGACCGGCACGCCCGACCTCGCGCAGGCCCGCGAGTTCGCCGAGGCGATCCACGCGCGGCACCCGGACCGGATGCTGGCCTACAACTGCTCGCCGTCCTTCAACTGGAAGGCCGCCCTGGACGACGACCGGATCGCCAAGTTCCAGCGCGAGCTGGGCGCCATGGGCTACCGCTTCCAGTTCATCACACTGGCCGGGTTCCACTCCCTCAACCACGGCATGTTCGACCTGGCCCGCGGCTACGCCGAGCACGGCATGACCGCGTACGTCGACCTCCAGGAGCGCGAGTTCGCCGCCCAGGCCCAGGGATTCACCGCCGTCAGGCACCAGCGCGAGGTCGGCACCGGCTACTTCGACCTCGTCTCCACCGCCGTCAACCCGGCCTCCTCCACCACCGCCCTGGCCGGCTCCACCGAAGAAGAGCAGTTCCACTGAACACGCCGGCCCGGCCTCACCCGTCAGGAGAGCGCATGACCACCACCGCCACCACCCACCAGGTCCGGGTCCTCGCGGCGCCGGGCGCCCGCCACGACGACATCCTCACCCCGGAGGCTCTCGACTTCATCGGCCGCCTGACCCGGGCCTTCGGCGAGCGCCGCGAACAACTGCTCAAGGAGCGCCGCCGCCAGGCGATCCGGATCGCCGCCGGATCCCCGCTGGACTTCCCGATCGCGACCTCCGGCATCCGTGCCGACCGCACCTGGCGCGTGGCCCCGCCCGCCCCCGGCCTGGAGGACCGCCGGGTGGAGATCACCGGGCCGCCCGAGCGGCGGATGGCCGTCAACGCCCTCAACTCCGGCGCCAGGGTGTGGATGGCCGACTTCGAAGATGCCACCGCGCCGACCTGGGACAACGTCATCGGCGGCCAGCTGAGCCTCCTCGACGTCACCGAGCGCCGGATCGACTTCACCACGCCCGAGGGCAGGGAATACCGTCTCGGCGAGCACCTGCCCACCCTCGTGGTCCGGCCCCGGGGCTGGCATCTCCTCGAAGAGCACCTGGAGTTCGACGGCCGTTCCGTGCCCGCCCCCCTGGTCGATTTCGGCCTGTACTTCTTCCACTGCGCGCAGCGTCAGATCGATGCCGGGTACGGCCCGTACTTCTACCTCCCCAAGCTGGAGAACCGCTACGAGGCGCGGCTCTGGAACGACGTCTTCGTCTTCGCCCAGGACCTCCTCGGCATCCCCCAGGGCACGGTCCGGGCCACCGTCCTGATCGAGACGATCACGGCCGCGTTCGAGATGGAGGAGATCCTCTACGAGCTGCGCGAGCACAGCGCCGGCCTCAACGCGGGCCGCTGGGACTACCTCTTCAGCCTGATCAAGACCTTCGGCCACCGCACCGACTTCCAGCTCCCCGACCGCGCCCAGGTCACCATGACCGCACCGTTCATGCGCGCCTACACCGAACTCCTCGTCCGCACCTGCCACGAGCGCGGAGCCCACGCCATCGGCGGCATGTCCGCCCACGTCCCCGGCAAGGACCCCGAGGCGCACGAGGCGGCCCTCGCCGAGGTGCGCCTGGACAAGGAGCGCGAAGCCGAGGACGGTTTCGACGGCTCCTGGGTCGCACACCCCGGTCTGGTCCCCGTCTGCTGCGAGGTCTTCGACGGCGTCCTGGGCGAGCGTCCGAACCAGCTCGACCGCACCCGCCAGGACGTCCGGGTCGGGGCTTCGGACCTGCTCTCCGTACGGCGGATCAGCGGCCCGCCCACCGAACAGGGAGTGCGCACCAACGTCGCCGTCGCCCTGCGGTACTTCGACGCCTGGCTACGCGGCCAGGGTGCCGTGGCCCTCTACGGGCTGATGGAGGACGCCGCCACCGCGGAGGTCGCCCGTGTCCAGATCTGGCAATGGCTGCGCCACCGGGTCCTCGACCGCGACACGGTGCTCCGGATCCTGGACGAGGAGCTCGCCGACCTCGGCGGCGAACACCCCTGGGCGGCCGTCGACGAGGTGCGGGAGCTGTTCGAGCGCACCGCCCTGGCCGGCGAACTCCCCCTCTTCTTCACCCCCGAGGCCTACACCCGCCACCTCGTGCGCATCCCGCAGGCACGGTCATGAGCGGCGACCTCCGCAGGGTCGGGGTCGTCGGCGGCGGTCGGATGGGCGCGGGCATCGCCGAGGTCTGCGCCCGCGCCGGACTCGACACCGTCGTCTGCGAGGCCGGAGCCACCGCCGCCGGGGCGGCCCGTGAGCGGGTCGCCGCATCCCTCGAACGGGCCGTCCAGCGCGGCAAGCTGGACCGGCTCTCCGCCGAGGACGCACTCGCCCGGCTGGTCTTCACCGGCAGCCTCGACGACCTCGCCGACCGGCAGCTCGTCATCGAAGCGGTGACCGAGAGCGCGGACGTCAAGGCCGAGACCTTCGCGGCCCTGGACAAGATCGTCGAGGACCGCGGGGCGATCCTCGCGACGAACACCTCCTCCCTGCCCGTCATGCGCCTGGGCATGGCCACGGGCCGCGCCGACCGGGTCGTCGGGCTGCACTTCTTCAACCCGGTGCCCGTGCTGCCGCTGGTGGAGGTCGTCTCCTCGCTGCACACCTCCCGGGACACCCTGGAGACGGTGGAGGCCTTCGCCCGGGACACCCTGGGGAAGACGGCGATCCGGTCGCGGGACCGGGCCGGCTTCGTCGTCAACGCCCTCCTCGTCCCGTACCTGCTGTCGGCCGTCCGGATGGCCGAGTCCGGTTTCGCGACCGCGGCCGACGTCGACGCCGGAATGGAGCTCGGCTGCGCCCACCCGATGGGCCCGCTGAAGCTCGCCGACCTCATCGGCCTCGACACCGTCGCCGCCATCGCGGAGTCCCTCTACGACGAGTTCAAGGAACCCCTCTACGCCCCGCCCCCGCTGCTGATGCGGATGGTGCAGGCAGGGCTGCTGGGCCGCAAGAGCGGCCGCGGGTTCCACACCTACGACCGGGACCGCTGAGGGGCCCGGTTCCGCGGCCGGGCCGAGGGTCCCGGCAGCGTGGTGGAACGGGGTGCGGCGGAGTGGTGTCCGTCGCACCCCCGAACCGCGCCGAAGCACATGTGGAGGTGTTCGGAGCAGCGCAGGCCCGGGTCCGGTC
This sequence comes from Streptomyces sp. NPDC051582, assembly GCF_040681715.1. NCBI lineage: Bacteria > Bacillati > Actinomycetota > Actinomycetes > Kitasatosporales > Streptomycetaceae > Streptomyces > Streptomyces sp. NPDC051582. The sequence goes on along the minus strand of NZ_JBFAZJ010000014.1, from coordinate 155,813 downwards.
GGACCGGCGCCAAGCTGTGGCGGCGGCGGTGGTCGTGTGGTCGCGTGGTCGGTGGCGACGACGCCGGCCACGCCGCGGTGGACCTCGGGGGCGGGGGCCGGCCATGCGGGACCTCGTCGGTTCAGGTGCCGGGTGGAAGGGTGAAGTCGAAGACGGCCGAGTCGTAGGCCGCGTACTGCTCGTAGCCGAGGACCTCGTAGAGCCGGGAGCGGGTCTGCATCCGGTCCAGGAGGCCCGCCTGGCTGCCCTCGGCGGCGATCGTGCGCAGGCCGTCCTCGACCGCGCCCATGGCGAGGCGGAAGAGGGTGACCGGGTAGAGGACGATGTTGTAGCCCAGTTCCTCCAGGGTGCCGGTGGTGAGGAGGGGCCCCTTGCCGAACTCCGTCATGTTGGCCAGCAGCGGCACGTCGACGGACTCGCGGAACGCCTCGAACTCGGCCTCGTCCGCGAGTGCTTCGGGGAAGACGGCGTCGGCCCCGGCGTCCACGTAGGCCTTCGCCCGGTCGATCGCCGAGGCCAGGCTCTCCACCGACCGGGCGTCGGTACGGGCCATCAGCAGGAAGTCGCGGTCGCGGCGGGCGTCGACGCCCGCGCGAAGGCGGCGGACCATGTCCTCGCGGGGCACCACCGCCTTGCCGCCGAGATGGCCGCAGCGCTTCGGGTTGACCTGGTCCTCCAGGTGCAGCCCTGCCAGTCCCGCGTCCTCCATGAGCTGGACGGTGCGGGCGGCGTTCATGGGCTCGCCGAAACCGGTGTCCGCGTCGATGAGGACCGGCAGGTCCGTCACCCGGGTGGTCTGCGCGGCGCGGGCCGCGATCTCGGTCGAGGTGGTGAGGCCGATGTCGGGCAGGCCGAGGTCCGCGGCCAGGACCGCCCCGGACAGGTAGGCCGCGTCGAACCCGGCGTCCTGGATCAGCCGGGCCGAGTACGGGTTGACGGCACCGGGCATCCTCAGCAGCCGCCCCGAGGCGAGAGCCTCGCGGAAGGTGCGCCGGCGGTCGGCCGCGGTGGTGTGCGTGTGCAGCATCAGAACAGGCCCTCCGCAAGCATGGCGTCGTACGCGGCGACCGCCTCGGTGTCCACGACAGGGAACGGTCGGGCTCCCGCCGGGCGGGAGTGGTCGGCGGCGGGGTACGTGTCGGGGCGGCGCGTGAGCGAGGCCACCGCCACCGTCACCGCAGTGTTGTCGACGACCCGGTCGAGGGCCGTCACGACGGCCGCCGGGTCGAGAGCAGGGTGCTTCCTGCGTGAGGGTCGCGACTCGGCCGGCTTCCGGGCGGGCCGCCGCTCACGCGGCAGCCGGCCGGCGCTGGGGTGGACGCGGACGTGGTGCTCGATCACGGGACTCCTCCAAGGAAGCGGTTCGTCGGTCGAGCCCAGCCTTCCCGCCGGGCCGGCCGCTTGCCTCGTCGGCACTCCGCGAAATCCCTCCGTGTTCGTCCAGCGAATCTGCGAATCTGCGCGAGGTGTCGGCCGAGAACGGAATGCACCATGCGAGGTCCCGCCACCACCAAGATCTGTGCACGACCCTCCCAGGCGCCCCCACCGCCGTTGATCCGGTGGCTACTTGGCCGCAGTGCGCGCTGCCCGTACGATGCCACTGCCCGGCCGCGGCCGGGTCACAACCGAATGGCTGTGCGATCGGGGGAAGCCGGTGGGAATCCGGCGCTGACCTGCAACCGTGTGCGGCGCGCTGACCTGCGCCGCGAGTCGGGATGCCCGCCGCGCGGCAGCATCCGCTTCCACTGTCACGGTCTGCAGCGCGAAGCCCGGTACCACCGGAACCGCCCCGGAGCGCGTACATGCGCCCCCTCCAGGTGGGGACGGGCGGTTGCGGGGGCGCGTCGGCGGACCCGACCGGTCAGAAAGGCCACCCCATGCGCCTGAGCCTCACCCGTCGTGCCCCCGTCACCACGGCCGCCCTGGGACTCGCCCTCACCGGCCTCGCCGGCCTCACCGCCGTGCCCGCCGTCGCCCACGCCCATCCCGTCAACACCAACGTCCCCGTGAGAGTCAGCCTCACCGTGCAAGGTCCCGACGGCTTGCTGTTCAAGGGCAGGATCACGACCAAGGGGCACGACGTGACCACCGCGACCGGCGGCACGCACACGTGCGACGGGACCAACGGCGGGGCGAACCCGAGCAAGGTCCCCACCCCGACCGCCGCCCTGGACGACGCCGCACGCCTCAACTACTTTGCCTGGGACGGTACCTGGTACGCCTCGTTCGACGACTTCTCCGTCGACACCATCAAGAACGTCAGCGGTGGCGGCTCGGCCTACTGGAACATATCCGTCAACGGCACGCCCACCCCGGTCGGCGGCTGCCAGTTCAAGCTGAACGCGGGCGACCGGGTGTCCTTCGTCTGGACGTCCTTCTGATCCGAGCAGTCCCACGGGGCGGGCGGGGTGCGCGGTCACGCGCCCCGCCCGCCCCGTGTCTCAGGCGCCCCAGCGCAGGGCGATGGTGTCGCCCACGTTGATCACCTTGTCGCGGGCGGCAGCGGCGAAGGCGGAGCCGTCCACGCTCACCTTCCAGGTGTCGGAGCCGCTTTCGGCCTTGCCGTTGACGGCGGTGATGGTGCCGGTCCCGGACGACGGCGTGACGCTCGTGACGCAGCCGGACGGGGCGGAGGAGCCGATCGCGGAGTTCAGGACGTCGCCGAGGGTGGTGGTCGTAGCGGTCGGGGTGAAGGAGACGGAGCAGACCTTCAGGCCGCCCGCGCCGTCGTCGACGGTGAGCGCCAGTTTGGTGGCCGTGCCCGAGGTGAAGGCCGACTGGGCGACCCACTGCGGGGCCCCGGGGGTGACCGGGACCGGCGGGGCGGACGTGAAGCCGCCGCCGGCCACCGCTCGGAGCGAGTCGATCGACGCGTAGGCCGTCGGTGCGGTGTCGCTCGGCTTGTACTTGAAACCGCCGCCCGGGTTGTACTGGTTGGCGATGAGGAAGTCGACCGGGGTCTTCCCGGCGGTGGTGAGGAAGTCCCCGGTCTGCGGGTTGATGCCGCAGGCGTTCAAGCCGGCCACCGCCCAGCCGTTGGAGCTGGTGTTGACGCCGTACATCGAGTTGAAGGCGCCCGAGGTGGTCACCAGCTTGCCCTTGAGGAAGTTCTTGGCTTGGACCACGTCGGTGTCGGTGTTCGGGACGCCCGAGACGCACAGGGCGGCCATGGCGGCGCCGGTCATGTCGACGTCACCGGCGGTGGCCAGGGCGGTCGGATTGCCTTCGGCTTTGCCGTACTGCCAGCCGCCGTCGTTGTGCTGGTTGGCGCGGATGCGGGCGACCAGCGAGTCGGTGAGGGACTGGGGTGTGCGGGCGCCGCCGGTCCGGGTCTTGGCGCCGCCGAGGGCGAGGGCTGCGAAGACGGTGCCGTTGAAGTTGCCGGACGGGCCGAAGTAGCCGGGTTCTGCCGCCTGCCAGTGGCCGTAGATGTTCGCGATCAGGTTGCGGGAGGCGGACACGCGGGCCGGGTCGATGCCGGCCGCGTACGCGTTCAGGGTGCCGCGCTCGTAGTCGGTGACCACGGGGGAGGCCGAGGGCCAGCCGGACGTGGAGAGCAGGTTGCGGTAGACGGTCCGGGCGTTCTTCGTCGTGTCGCCGCCGGGTGCGACGTCGACGACCGCGGTACCGGCTGCGGCGAACGCGCTGAACGCCCACTCGTTGGACAGCCCGGCTCCGGCGTAGGAACCATCGGCGGCCTGGAGGGACTTGAGGTACGCCACACCGTTCGTCTTGGACGTGGCGACCTGCGCCGGAGTCGAGGTCGCGAAGGCGGGCAGCACGGTGAGGGCGAAGGCGCCGAGCGCGGCGGGCGCCGCGAGCGCGAGGCGGCGGGAGGTGCGGGAACGGTTCATGGCCTGCTCCTGGAATCGGCGGACGCCGGCCGGTCCGGGCCCCGGACCATGCGCGTACCGCGGCAGGAGCGGGGGAGGAGGGCCGCCGTCCGGGACGCGTGGTACGGCTTCCTGTTGCTTCGTCGCCGTATGGGCATTCGGGCTCGGAACGGCTCCCCGTCCCACACCGCTGCGCGTCAGCTCCGGGTTCTCACCGGATTCCCCCATGTGGCAGCCCAGGACGCTACCCCAGTGATCAAGGGTGCGCCAGCATCCGGGAGTTCGGCGCAGGCCGGCGCCTCGGGATGAGACGCACCCCACCTTGACGGTGCAGGCGCGGCCGTGTTCCATGGCGGCTGATAAGTACTCAGCCCCAGGGGAAGCCGGTCGAATTCCGGCGCTGACCCGCAACCGTAGGCCCGGAACCGTCCCGGGCGAGCCGGATTGCCTGTGGCCGTGTCGTTGCACGAAGAACGCCGTCGCGGACTACGGTGTGGTCGTCTCCGCCCCTGCGGGATCGCGTACGGGGCGTATCGCCACGCACCCCGTTTGCCCGGCACGGACGAGGGGGCCGCGGGTGGACACCGAACAGCCGGCGCACGGTACGAGCACCAGACAGAGACTGCTGTCCATGATGGCGGCCGTGCTGCTCGCATCCGGCGTGACCGTCGGGTTCCTCACACCGGCCACGACGGCGAGCGCCGACCCGGTCAAGGACTGCACGGCCACCGTGGGCGCCATCGTGGCCGTCGACTTCGGCCCGTTCGGCGGCAAGGTGGAGCGCGGCTGCGACACGACGCCGACCTCCGGCTACGACCTGCTCCACGAGGCCGGTTTCACCACCACGGGCACGGTCCACGACGGACCGGCGTTCATCTGCCGGATCGGCAATGGGGCGTTCAACTCCGGTACGCAGTACCCCACTCCGGACAAGGAGGCCTGCGAGCTGACCCCGCAGGCCTCCGCCTACTGGTCGTACTGGGTCGCCTCCCCGGGCCAGAAGAACTGGACGTACAGCCCGCTGGGTGCGATGGCCCGTACCCCTGAGCCGGGCGACGTGGACGCCTGGGTCTTCGGCGGAACGGACGTCGGCGGCAGCACGGGCAAGCCGGCCTTCTCCCCGGACGACGTCCGCGCCGCCGGCGGTGAGGCTTCGCCCGGCCCGACCGATCCGACGGGCCCGGTGGTCCCGCCCGGCGCAGTCGACGTGCCCGCGGCCACCCGCTGGATCACCGGCCGGCTGAAGGACGGCGAGCGCATCGTCGACGAGGGCTCCGCCGCCCCCAACCACCTCCTGACCGCCGAGTCCGCTCTCGCCCTCGCCGCCGCGGACCCGAAGAGCCCGGTGGCCGCGAAGGCGGCCGCCTTCCTCGCCCGGCCCGAGCAGACCGACGCGTACGCCTACCCGTCCGGCAAGGACCAGGCGCCGGAGACGGCGGCTTCGGCCCGGCTCGCCCTCGTGGCCGAAGCGACCGGCGGCAACCCCCGCGCCTTCGGCGGGCACGACCTCCTCGGCGACCTCGTCAAGTACGTCTGCACCAGCGGCTCCGACGCGCCCGAACCGGTGCCCGGCTGCACGGCCAAGGGTGACTTCCGCACCACGTCCGGCCAGGCCGAGGGCCAGGCCCTCGCCCTGATCGCCCTGCTCGGCGCCGACGTGCGGCCCCCGGCCGACGCGGTGGCCCGGCTCACCGACATGCAGTGCGAGGACGGCGGCTTCACCAGCATGCTCATCCGCCGCGGCGACTGGTGCGACAGCGAGCCCGGAGCCACCGGCCTGGCCGCCCTCGCCCTCAAGCGGGCCGGCGGCCACGGCGAGGCGGTGGACAAGGCCCGCGCCCACCTGAAGAAGGTCCAGCTCGCGGACGGCGGCCTGCCCGCCGCCTCGTACGGCACGGCGGGCAGTGCGTACGCCACCGGCTTCGCCGCCCAGGCCCTGCGCCACCTCGGCGACACCGACCGGGCGGACGCGGCCGTCTCCTGGCTGTCCAAGCATCAACTGCCCGGCGGCGCCTTCGCCTTCGAGGACGGCGGTACGGACCCCCTGCTGTTCGCCACCGTCCCCGCCGTCGTCGCCGGAGCCAAGAGCGACCTGGTCACGCTGACCACCAGGAAGCCGGATCCTTCGCCCTCCCCGACCGCTCCCACCACCGGCCCGACCCCGACCACGGGCCCGACGGTCCGGCCCGACGACGGCCCGGACCCCGAGAAGGGCTCGGCCTACCTCACCGACCCCAAACGGCTCATCCAGGGCCATTACTACGAGAGCACCCCCGGCACCGGGTTCGCCGACTTCGGCCTGACCATCGACGGCGCGTACGCGCTGGCCGCCACCGGCGCCGACAACGCGTCCCTGCGCGGGATCGTCGACCACCTCGACCACGGAGGCAAGGACGGCACCGGCCGCACCCTCGACAAGTGGACGAACATCCACACCAAGTACGCGGGCGGCGGCTCGCTCGGCAAGGCGGCGGTCCTCGCCGAAGCCGTCGGCCGCAACCCCCGGAACTTCGGCGGCCAGGACCTGATCGCCGCACTCGCCAGGGCGGTGTGCCCGGCCAAGACCCCGGCGCCGGACCGCTCCTGCGCGGACAAGGGCGCCTACGCCAACGCCACTTCCGTCTTCTCCCAGTCGCTGGGCGTCATCGCCCAGGTCCGGGCGGGCGAGAGCGCCGCGGCGGCCGAACCGATCACCTACCTCAAGAGCCTCCAGCAGCCCTCCGGCGGGTGGGTCAGCCTGATCGGCGAGCCGAGTACGGAGGAAGTGGACTCCACCGCGATCGCCGCCATGGCCCTCGACCTCCTGCCCGACCAGCAGTCCCAGGCAGCCGTCGACAAGGCCCTGGCCTGGATCGCGACCCGGCAGAAGCCCGACGGCGGCTTCCCCGGCGCGTCCGGGAACTCGGTCAACTCCGCCGCACTCGCCGTCCAGGGCCTGTCCCTCGACGGCACCAAGTACAAGGCGCAGATCACCAAGGCCCTCGCCTTCCTCACTTCCCAGCAGAACGCCGACGGCGGCTTCAACATCGCCAAGGACGCCCAACCCGGCTCCGACCTGCGCGCCTCCACCCAGGCCGTCGGCGGCGCCACCGGGATCTCCTTCGGCACCCTCACCCGCAGCCTCGACGGCACCACCCCGCAGCCCACCACCCCGAAGATCGTCACCCCCGGCGAGGACGCTGGCGGATCCGGCGGCGACGGCGGAGGGGGCGGCGCTCTCGCCCACACCGGTACGCAGGTCATCGGCATCGTCGGGGCGGCCGTACTCCTCACCGCTCTCGGCTGCGGATTCGTGCGCGCCGCCCGTAACCGCCGCACGAGGCAGGGGGGCCACCAGTGACCAGCCGCTTCGTACGAGCCTTCGGCAACCTCACGGCGGCCGTCGGGCTGACCCTGGCCTCCCTGGCCGCCACCGCTTCGCCCGCCGCGGCCGCCCCACAGCCCGTGGGCCAGTGCACCACCTCGGCAGGCGTCGTCCTCGCCGTCGACTTCAGCCACTGGGGAGGGCCCGTCTACCGCTCCTGCGGCACGACACCCACCACCGGGTACGAGCTGCTGAACCAGGGCGGCTGGGCCACCACCGGCACCGGCCACGACGGCCCGGCCTTCATCTGCCGCATCGGCTACAGCGGTCACCAGGGCGGCAGGCAGTACCCGACCCCGGAGCAGGACGCCTGCGTGCTGACCCCGCCCGCCTCCGCGTACTGGTCGTACTGGCATGCCGACCCCGGCCAGAGCACCTGGACCTACAGCCAGCTGGGCGCCATGCTCCACAAGCCCGAGCCGGGCGGCGTCGACTTGTGGATCTTCGGCAGCACGAACATCGAGGGGACGGAGGGCAAGCCCACCGTCACCCCCGACCAGCTGCGCGCCCACAACGCCGAGCCGACCGGCGCCGGCCAGCCCGAGCCCAAGGACACCCGCACGGCGGCGCCGGTCCCGCCAGGCACCGACACCGGACCGAAGCCGGAGCGGCCGACGTCTGCGCCCCCCGAGCAGTCCCCGTCGTCGGCGCCCAGCCCCAGCGCCTCGGCCACCCCCTCGCCGAGCGTGTCCGTGACCTCGTCCCCGCCCAGTGCGGCCGCCGCAGCCGGCGTACCGAGCACCGGCCCCGAGGTCGTCGACGCGGCCCCCGCCGCGGACGCGGGCCACGACGTCGGTTCGTACCTGCCCGCCGTGGCGACCGGTGCGCTGGTCCTGCTGATCGGCGGAGCTGCCGCGTACGCGGCGAAGCGCCGCCGGCGCACCGAGTAGGCCGCATGGCACGCACGATCACGTCCGCAGCGGCCACGCCGCCCCTGTCCCGCCCCGCGCCGGACAGGGGCGGCCGCCGCCTGCCCCGCACCCTGCACCCGGTCGCCTGGTGGGTCTGGGCCCTGGCCCTGGCCACCGCCGTCAGCCGCACCAACAACCCGCTCCTGCTGTTCCTGGTCCTGGCCGTCCTCGGCTACGTGATCACGATGCGCCGCACCGAAGCACCCTGGGCCCGCGGCTTCACGTACTACCTGTACCTGGCGCTGACCGTCGTCACGATCCGGGTGGCCTTCCGGGCGGTCTTCGCCACCGGCATCACCCCGCACGACCACTTCCTCTTCTCCCTCCCGCACATTCCCACGCCAAACTGGTACGCAGGTATCCAACTCGGCGGCCCCGTCTCCCTGGAAGCCCTGCTCTCCGCAGCCACCGACGGCCTGCGCCTGGCCTGCATGCTGTGCTGCATCGGCGCCGCCAACACCCTGGCCAACCCGAAACGGGCCCTGCGGGTCCTGCCCGGCGCCCTGTACGAACTCGGCGTCGCGGTCACCGTCTCGATCAGCGTCGCCCCGCAGCTGGTCCAGAGCGTCCAGCGGGTGCACCGCGCCCGACTGCTGAGGGCCGGCCGCACCAAGGGGCTCCGGGCCCTGCGCGGGATCGTCGTCCCCGTACTTGAGGACGCTCTGGAGCGCTCGCTGCGGCTGGCCGCCGCCATGGACTCGCGCGGCTACGGCAGGGCCGGCACCGCCACCCGCCGCTCCCGCCGGATCACGGGCGTGCTCATGCTGCTGGGCATGTGCGGGCTGTGCGCCGGAGCCTACGGCTTGCTGGACGCCACCGCGCCGAAGCTGCTGGGGCTGCCCGCCATGGCGGCAGGGGCGCTGCTCTGCGTCGCCGGACTGCGTCTCGGAGGCCGACGCGTCACCCGCACCACCTACCGGCCGGACCCGTGGCTCCTCGCCGAATGGGCGGTGGCCGGCTGCGGAATCCTGTCGGCGGTCCTCCTCTTCAGCAACGCGGGCTTCAACGCCGCCGAACTGAACCCGTCCGTCCATCCGCTCAGCTGGCCCACCCTCCCCTTCGTCCCCGCCGCCGCGATCCTCCTCGCGGGCGCCGCCGGATTCCTCGCACCGCCCCCGGCACCCCGCCCCGCGACCCCCGTCCCCGCACCGCGCACCGAGGCAGCCAAGTGATCACCTTCGACCAGGTCACCGTCCAGTACGAGGCCACCGCGGAACCCGTTCTGAAGGACGTCGACCTGACCATCGAGGAAGGCGAACTCTGCCTCGTCGTCGGCCACACCGGCGTGGGCAAGTCCACCCTCCTCGGCGCCGTCAACGGCCTCGTCCCGCACTTCACCGGCGGCACCCTGTACGGCCGCGTCCTCGTCGACGGCCGCGACACCGCCTCGCACCCTCCGCGCGAGCTCGCCGACGTCGTCGGCGTCGTCGGCCAAGACCCTCTCGACGGATTCGTCACCGACACCGTCGAGGAGGAACTCGCCTACACCATGGAGCAGTTGGCGATACCACCCGCGACCATGCGCAAGCGGGTCGAGGAGACCTTGGACCTCCTGGGCCTGGCCGACCTGCGCCACCGCGCCCTGCACGAGCTCTCCGGCGGGCAGCAGCAGCGCGTGGCCATCGGCTCGGTGCTCACCGCCCACCCCCGGATCCTCGTCCTGGACGAACCCACCTCCGCGCTCGACCCGACCGCCGCCGAAGAGGTCCTCGCCGCAGTCACGCGCCTCGTCCACGACCTCGGCGTCACCGTACTGCTCGCCGAGCACCGGCTGGAGCGCGTGGTCCAGTACGCCGACCGGGTCATCCACCTCCCCGGCGACGGCCATGTCGTCTCGGGCCCTCCTGCCGAGGTCTTCCGTACGACCTCCATCGCGCCGCCCATCGTGGAACTCGGCCGAGCCGCCGGCTGGAACCCGCTGCCCCTGTCGATCCGTGACGCCCGACGGGCAGCGGCCCCGGCGCGCACCCGGCTGGCCGGCGCCACGCCCGGTCCTGCCCGGCCGCCCCTCCCGGCGAACCGCCCCGAACTCCTCGCCGCACGCGGGATCACCGTCACCCATCAGGGCGTGCCCGCGGTCCGGGAAGTGGACCTGGTCCTGCGCGGCGGAGCGGTCACGGCCCTGATGGGGCGCAACGGCTCGGGCAAGTCCTCACTGCTGTGGGCGCTCCAGGGCTCAGGGCCCCGCGCGGCCGGCTCCGTCCGCATCCCCCGCGACGAAGCGGCCGCCCCCGCCGACCCGCGGAGGCTGCCGGCAGCCGAGGCCAGGCGGCTCGTCGGCCTCGTCCCGCAAACCCCCACCGACCTGCTGTACCTCGAAACCGTCAAGCAGGAACTCGAACAGGCCGATACCGAGTCGGAGGTGAGCACGACCGGGACCACGGCCCGAACGATCCTGGACCGCCTGACACCCGGAATTCCTGACGCCACCCACCCGCGCGACCTGTCCGAGGGACAGAAACTCGCCCTGGTCCTCGCCATCCAGCTGGCTGCCGCCCCGCGCGTCCTCCTCCTCGACGAACCCACCCGAGGCCTCGACTACCGTGCCAAGGAACAGCTCATCCGGATCGTCGACGACCTCGCCTCCGACGGCCGAGCCGTTGTCATCGCCACCCACGACGTCGAGTTCGTCGCCCGTGCCGCTGACCGCGTCGTGGTCATGGCCGAGGGGGACGTCGTGTCCGACGGCCCCACCACCGAGGTGATCGTCGCCTCGCCGGTCTTCGCCCCGCAGACGGCCAAGATCCTCGCGCCCCTGCCCTACCTCACGGTCGCCCAGGCCGCCGAAGCCCTCGACAGCGCAGCAGGAACGGACCGCGCCTGATGACCGCGCTCAGCCCTGCCATCCGGATCCGCCCGCGTGCGGCCGCCGTCATCTCCATGGCAGCCTTCCTCGGGATCGTGGCCTTCTTCTGGCCCTTCCTCGTCGCACCGGGGAAGTTCGGCTCGAACTACGCCCCGCCGCTGATCTTCGGCGTGCTGCTGGTGATCGTCCTCTCCGTGGTCGTCTCGGAGATCGCCGAGGGCGGCATCAACTCCAAGGCCCTGGCGATGCTGGGCGTCCTGTCAGCCGTGAACGCCGCCATCCGCCCCCTGGGAGCCGGGACGGCCGGCATCGAGACGGTGTTCTTCATCCTGGTCCTGGCCGGCCGGGTCTTCGGCCCCGGCTTCGGCTTCACCCTCGGCTGCACCTCGCTCTTCGCCTCCGCGCTGATCACCGGCGGGGTCGGGCCGTGGATGCCGTACCAGATGTTCGGCTGCGCCTTCGTCGGCATGCTCGCCGGCTTCCTCCCCAGGGCCACCGGCCGCCGAGAGGTCGCCCTCCTCGCCGCCTACGGCTCCGTCTCGGGGTACCTCTTCGGCTTCCTGCTCAACCTGTCCTTCTGGCCGTTCTCCCTGGATCCGAACAGCTCCATCGCCTACCTGCCCGGACTGCCCTTCACCGAGCAGTTCCAGCGCTACCTGGCCTTCGACCTCGCCACCTCCCTCGGCTGGGACACCGGCCGCGCCGTCACCAACTTCGTCTGCGTCTGCCTGGCGGGACCGGCGGTCCTCACCGTCTTGCGCCGCGCCTCCCGCAAGGCCCGCTTCCAGGCCCCGGTCCGCTTCGACCGCACGGGCGCGGACCTCAGCGCCTGAGAGGGACCGATGCATGCCGACTGCTGCCGCCGGGCTACTCCGAGGGGTGCTCGCCCTGTGCCACTTCCACGCCTTGGTGCAGCCAGACGGCTCCGCCGAGGGACGAGGCACCCGCCGCCCCGCAGAGAAGGGCCATGGCGAGCAGGGCGGGTGCGACACGCCGCGCCGGAGCCTGCGCGAACAGGGCTTTGACCCGCGCCGGTACCGGGCCGGTGGTTCCTCGGGCCGCAATCGCCGGCGCCTGCAGGCGGCTGCGGCAGGCCGTCGAGGCCAGGGCGGCCCGTCCGATGGCGCGCGCCGTCAGCCGCCGGTCCCCGCAGGCACGCGCGGCGGCTTCGTCCGCCGCGCGTTCGGCGGCGAGGGAGACGAGGGGAAGGACGGACGCCAACGCCGGATGACACCATCCGGCGAGCTGTGCGACGCCCAAGAACAGATGGTGGTGGCCGGCCAAGTGGGCGCGCTCGTGCCCCAGGAGTGCTTCGCGCTCGCACGGATCGAGAGCCCGGAGCATGCCGGCGGTCACCACGATCCGGCCCCTTCGCCGCGTACCTCCCGGCAGGGCGAACGCGTCGGGCCGGTCGTCGTCGAGTACGCAGAGGCCTCCTGCCGCGGGGATCCCGGCCACGAGGTCCCGGGCCGCGCGCAGGCGCACCACCTCTGCCTTGACGCCACGGGCCGTGACGGTCGCGGTGACGGCCAGCGCGCCACCCGCCAGCATCGAGATGCAGGCCACGAGCGCCGCCGGGCCTGCCTGGAGGGGGTGCAGCAGGTGGGCGAGTCCGGCGAGTACGGGCAGGCTGAGGGCGAGCGGAAGGAGCAGGGCGCCCAGGCAGGTGACGACGCCGAGTGCCAGTGCGGCCGCGCCGACGGTAACCGCCCACAGGGCGACGTCCGGTCGCACCCTCTCGACGGTCCGCCGTGCGAGCGGCGCCAGGAGCCAGGGCAGCAGGAGCGGGGCCACCAAGAGCGTGATCACGGGCGGTCCTCCTGCAGGAGCCGCCGCAGTTCGGCTTCGTCGTGGGGGTCGAGCCCTTCGACGAAGCGTGCCAGCACCATGCTCCGGTCGCTGCCTCCGTCGAGCTCACGGTGCATGCGACGGGCAGCCAGTCCGTGGGTGTCCTGCACGGCGAAGTAGACGAACCCGCGGCCGCCGGGACGACGCCCCACCAGACCCTTGTCGCACAGGCGCCCGAGGAGGGTGGCCACGGTGGTGCGCGCCAGATCCTGGGGTATCGCCGTTCTGACCTGGGCAGCGGATTGTGCTGTCCCGGCGGACCACAGCGCGGCGAGCACGCTGGATTCCAGCTCTCCGGCGGGCCGTCGATCGCCCTCGTCTGTCATGGATCCCCCTTTGACGGGTACGTCGTGCACTGCGACGCAAGTCGACTACTTCGCTGTAGACAGAGTAAGGGTTTCCCGTTCCGTCGGGCGCGTCGGCGCCGAGGGCCGTGGAGTCCGGAGCCGGGTCGCGGCTACTTCGTCCCGGCCACGCGCAAGCACGTGGACCGGATCGCTCTCGCCGTGCTGCCGGCCGCCGTCGCCATCACGCTGATCGCCGCGGTTGCGACCACCGCCCCGGCCGATGCCGGCCTCTCCCTCGTCCTCTGTCTCGCCCGACCGCACCACGGGCCTCCCGACGCGTTCGTGGCCTGACGCGGTCGAAGGAGGGGCAGCCTCCGGGCAGGGGAAGGCGGCCAAGAGACCCGGACGGCGTGGGCATCGGCCGGGCCGCCGGGGCCGGATGCGTACGGGTCGCTCACGCGGTGGTCAGCAGCGGGCGCAGGCGACCGCCGACGAGACGGTCGGCCAATGCGCGCTGCCTGCTGCGGACGGATCGGGCGCAGACGGCGGCCACCAGCGCGCCCAGCGCGCATCCGGCGAGGACGTCGTGGGGGTAGTGCACGCCGACCCACACCCGGGAGGCCGCCATGAGCACCGCCGCGATCAGTGCGACGGCGCCGAGGCGGCGCGAGACGAACAGCAGGGCCACCGCGGCGGCAGCCGCGATGGCGGCATGGTTGCTGGGGAACGACCAGTCCCCGGGGGCGGGGCAGCCCTCCAGCACGGCCACGTGCAGGCTCTGGCAGGGCCGGTCCTCACGGACCACGAGCTTGAGCAGCAGGTCGACGCCGAAGCCCGCGAGCGTGATCAGAGGTACGGCGAGCGCGGTGACGGCCGCCGGCGCTCCGGCGCGGCGGGCCCGCCACCACGCCACGACCATCAGTACGGCGAACAGCGCCAGGCCGTAGAGGGACCAGGCGGAAATGACGTCGTTGAGCCAGTCCGGGGTCCGGTGGGCGACGTCGGTGACGTGGATGTAGGCGCCGCCGTCGATGTCTGATCCGTTGTACGCGGGGGTCATTGCGCTGTTCCGTTCTGGTGCTTGCGGCTCCGGCGGGAGCGCAGGAGTTCGATCGCCACGGGCAGCAGTGAGACCGCGACGATCAGGGCCACGATCGGCAGGAGGTACGTGTCGACGCTGGGGATCGACGAACCGAGGGCGTAGCCGGCCAGGACCAGCCCCACCGTCCACAGCAGGCCGCCCGCGACCTGCCAGAAGGTGAATGCACGGGCCGGAATGTGCAGGGCCCCCGCGAGGGGGTTGAGGACGGTGCGGACCACCGGTACGAACCGGGCCAGCACGATCGCCTTGGCGTGCCCGTACTTCGCCAGGAGATCCTCGGCCCGTGCGGCGCCCTCATGGAGTTTCTCGGAGCGGCTGCGCGCCAGGAGGGCGGGACCGGCCCTGCGACCGATGAGGTATCCGCACTGGGCGCCGGCCAGCGCGCCGACCGCGGAGGCGGCCAGCACCGCCGGCAGTGACAGGGCCGTCCCCTTGTCAGTCGTGCCGGCGCACAGCAGGCCCGCGGTGAACAGGAGCGAGTCGCCGGGCAGGAAGAAGCCGACCAGGAGCCCGGTCTCGGCGAACATCACCACCGCGATGCCGATCACGCCGAACGTCGCGAGCAGCGAATGGGCGTCGAGGAGGTTCACCGCGAGCGCGGCTGAGGCAGACGTGGCCATGGACGGGATCGGCCCCTCTCACTGGTTCGGGCACAGGGGACGGCCCGGAGCGCCCCTCTGCGACTACAGTCAAGTAGACGGTCTACTGCACTGTAGACGATCGAGTGGGTGAAAGCGGCCGAGCCCGGCCCGCGGCCACACGGGGATTCCCTGGCGGGTCCGCCTCGGCCGCAACCGACGGCCGGCTTTGGATCCCGTGCCAAGCATGTGAAAGCCGCAGGCCGGGCGGCGGGGCGCGCTGTCGCTGGTTCAGGTGAGGTTTCGGCTCCGGCCGGCGCAACCGCGAGATTCCGAGCCGAGATCGGGCAATCCGATGGGTGGTCACTCAGTCCCGAACCAACCGAAGGATGTCCCGTGAAACGCTGGTCCCAGGTTCATCGTGCAGCTTTTGCGCTGTCCGTCGCCGCCCTTGCCGTCGCGACCGGCGGCACAGTGGCCCTTGCCGCTCCGTTCCACAAGGTCAACGGACCGGAGTCGTACGTCACCGCGGGGCAGGAGATGACCGTCACGGCGACGTGCCCGAGCGGTGAGGTGCCCACTGGCGGAGGCGGCTACAGCACCTCTGTCCTGTTCACCGTTTCCCGGTCCTTCGCCATCGACACGACGTGGTACTGGAGCGGCAGGTACAGCCCCGGCGCCACCGAATCGGCGAAGGTCAGCGCGTTCGTCATCTGCACCACCCCCTGACCCACGGGTTGGATCCGCGCCCGGATCAGCCCTCGTGACTGCCCGCCCGGCGCTTCGTCGCCCGAGCGCGCTTACGGAGTACGAGGGCAAGGCCGGCGGCGAGCAGTGCGCTCCCGAGGGCGAGGATGATCGGGATTCGGCTGAAGAAACCCGTCTGGGCGAGGGGCCCACCGTCGTTGTCGGTGTCCGTGTCGGCGCCGGTGTCCATGGGGACGCCGTCCGCGGCGTCGGGCGTCGAGCCCGGCGCGGCCGGTCCGGTGGCCCGGGCCGACGCGGAAGCCGAAGCATCGGGCTGCGGGGGTGACGCCGTGCCGGCCGGGGACGCCTGGGGGGAGGGTGCGGATGAAGGCACGGAGGCTCCCGGAGAGATGGCGGTGATGGTGACGTCGTCGTAGTAGTCCACGACGGCCGGCGTCCCGCCCTTCACATGGCCCTTCGCCGCCTGCCAGTTGGGGCGGTACAGGCCTATTTTGTGGTACGGGGCGGTGTCCTGGTGGTAATTGTTGGGGCCGCGGTGCGATCCCACCTGGGCCCCGTCGAGACTGGCGGTGATGGAGCCGGGGGTGGTGGTCGTGGACCAAGTGATGTCGAAGGACCACTGGTTCCAGTGTCCGAGCTGAACCGGGCCCAGGTCGTATTTCACCTCCTCCGCCTGCTCCGAGGGCGTCTTCGAGTTGACGACCAGCATCCAGCGGTCGCCCCTGACGGCGAGGACGACCGCGGGGAACGTACCCGTTCCGCCGTGCCACTGGGAGACGATGGTCTGGTTGTCGTAGCGGAGCCAGTCCTTGGGGAGGTAGTTGGCGAAGGTGTACCGGTAACTCCCGTACGGCACACGATCGGTGGCGATCTCGGTTCGGTAGGAGTTCCCGTCGTCGGGCATGGCGAACCGGACGGCCTTGCCGCCACGCCCGCCGGGCGCCGCAGTCACGTCCACGGAACCGGTGCCGTCGATGCCCTTCCGGTGGAACGCGGCCGTAGTACCGGACTCGAAACCGTCCTTGAACGGGACGGACGTGAGCGCACGGTCGGCGGCGGCTTCGGTTGCCCCGAGACCCACCACCGACAGCGCCGCCAGTGCCGCACCGATCTGACGTCTGCGACTGAAACGCTGGAACATGAACCGTCCTTGAAAGAGGGGGAGTCGGTGCGGTGGTGAGCCGAGGTGGGTGGATGGCCGCAAGCGCATGGTGGGGGACGGCCACTCACACCAAGCCACACGACCCATCAGAAGCCAACAGGTTCGCACGTGATGGCACATCACATCGCAGCGGTCGTCGCGAGTCAAGGGGACACGGAAGGGCGAGATCCGCTCGTGATGTTCACAGGCGACACCGGTCGGCCTTCAGATCCGGGCCGTCACGGCCGACCCGGGGGTCACTCCGACGTCCGTGCCGGCCGGGCGGCCCGGCTCGTCGCGCGCCTGCGGCGACGGAGCAGCAGCCATGCGGCCGACAGGAGCGCCGGGCACCCCGCGACCAGCCACGGCACCTTCAGGAAGCCGTCGGAGCCGGAACCGCGGACGTCGTTCGCGCTCGCCGTGACGGTGATCTTGCCCCAGCCGGCGAACGGGGCACCCGCCCACGACTCGGTGAGGCGTACCTTCTGTCCCGGGAGCAGCTCACCCGGAACGTTCCCGAGCTGCCGTTCGCCGGGACCTCCCCAGACCAAGCCGCCGGTGCGAAAGGAAACCCGGGGGACGAGCTTCACGTTTCCCGTGTTGTGCAGGGTGTAGGAAAGGGCCGATCCGCTGCTTCCCGTCCACGGTATCTGCGGGCTCCGCGCCGTGAACCGTACGTCCTCCACGGTGAGGCCGGGTTGCTCCGGCCCCTCGACGCGCAGGTAGATCCTGGCCCCGACCCCGCGCTGGATGCCCACGTGGGAACCGTCTGCGGGCCGCACCCGGGTGTCGACTGCCACCAGGGCACCCACGTGGTCGCCCGGCGAGGCGTCACGGGGGACGCTGAGGCTGAGGCCGACCGTCACCGCGGAACGGGCCGGCACCGTGACGGTGTCCCGCTCGGGCTTCCCCCAGGCGCCGACGTCCCGCTGGGCATCCTCGATGCCGCGTACGGCCAGCCCGCCATCGCGTTCCGTGTTGTGGGCGTCGGCGACGTACAGCCGGAACGTCAGCTCCGAGCCCGTGGTGTTGGTGACGACCGCGCGGTCGGTGAGCGTCGTGCCGGGCCGTGCCGGGAGTTCGAAGGCGGCCCGGGGAGTGATCGTGGAGTCTGCGGGCCTGACGGACCATTCGCCGTTGTCCGCCGCGCCGGCGGGTGCGGGGCAGAGGGCCGTCAGGAGGAGAAGGAAGAGGGCAACGAACGCTGTGCGCATGGCTCGTCAGCTTTCCGGGCGTCGCGTGCCGGACGCATGCGTCCGGCACGCGAGCGGTGTCAGAGGAGGGTGAGGGTGAGGGTGCCGGTGTAGCTGCCGACCGGTGTGTACTTCGGGATGTCGAGGCTCACGGTGGCGTCGGCCTCGAACTCTCCGCCCGTCACCTCACCGTTCGAGGCCGAGGCCAGGGTGGCGCCGTCCTTCCCGACGACTCCGGGGCTCCCCGCCACGCACGTGCTCGGGCTGTCGCTCTTGGTGGAGCAGCTGGGTGCCCAGGTGAGCCTGCTCGCGTCCATCTTGCCGCGCGGTCCGGTGAAGTCGGTGATCTTTCCGGTGAGAGACCAGCCGGCCGCGCCCCCGCGGAAGTCCTTGACGGTGACGGTGCCCAGCTGCCCGGCCGAGACTCCGCCGGTACCGAAGTCGACCGGGGGGAGGCGGACGGGGTCGGCCGTGGTGGCCATGGTCAGGACGCCGGCGCCGACGGAGGCGTTGAGCTGCCGCTCGGCCGTCCCGGGGGCAGGCGGGTCGGTCGGGTCGGTGGGCCCGGCCGGATCGGCGGCGGAGACCTTCCACGCCTGGCCCGGCGCGTCGTCACATGCGGACTGGACGATCTTGGCGCCGGCCGCCGTGGATCCGCCCTGGACGGCGAGGCACTTGTTGCTGTGCTTGGCGACGATGCGTACGTACCCGTCGGGGAGGGTCTCGAAGCGCCAGCGCTGGTTGTCCCCCGTGCCGCAGTCGTACTGTTTGACCTCGGCCCCGTCGGCCGTCGAGTTGTCCGCGACATCCAGGCACTTGCCGCTGTGCTGGGCGAGGACGCGCACGTAGCCGCTGCTGTTGTCGGTGAAGCGCCACTGGCTGTTCAGGGTGCCCGCGCAGGCCTCCTGCGTCACCGGTACCTGGTTGTCGGAGGAGCTGCCGGGCACGGTGGCGCAGGCGCCGCTCGCCTTGCCGGTGATGGTGTTGAGGGGGTCGCCTCCGGAGCCCGCCACCCGGCCGGTGGCGGTGTCGATCGAGACCTGGGGGTACCAGGGAAGGACCATGGTCGTGGCGCTGGGGAACACCAGCGGAAGCCACACGTACGTGGAGTCGTTGACGTGCTTGGGGTCGGACCAGACGCCTGCCCAGCGGTCTCCCATGTAGAGGTACGAGGTGGTGTCGCTGCCCTCCACGGGCAGGACGAAGGCCGTCTGCGAGTGGTGGCCGTCGTGGTTTCCCACGTCCCTCATCGGCGACCACGGTCCGGCGAGGCTGGTGGCAGTGGCGTACTTCTGCTGGTTGGGGTCCCAGTAGCTGGTCCCGGAGGTCAGCATGAAGTAGACGTCGCCCCGCTTGAACAGGGCCGGCGACTCGCGGTGCTGGCCGGGCCAGGGGTTCGCCACCAGGTCCTTCACCTGCGTGTAGTCGTCGGTGAGTTCGTAGATGTGCAGATCCGCGTTGTTGTTGGCCGCGGAGACCATGTAGGCCTTGCCGGAGGCCTTGTCCTCGTACACGGTGATGTCGCGGGACATGTGCTCGGCGCCGGCGGCGTCCTTCGGGCGGAAGGAGCCCTTCCATGTGTAGGGGCCGTCCACGGTGGAGGAGACCGCCACGGCGGCGCGCGCCTCGGCGTAGGAGTCGTCCGCCTCCTTGTGCATCCACATGACGAACTGTTCGGTCTTCTCGTTGTAGAGGACCTTGGGCCGCTCGATCACGGCGGAGCGGATCTCGGGGTCCGCCTCCTGGGCCAGTACGTGGCCGCGGGGCTCCCAGTTCTTCAGGTCCTTGGAGCGGTATGCCGAGACGTAGCGGAACTTGTTGTCGTCGCCGCGGTCCTCGCCGAACCAGTAGTAGTAGTCGCCCACTTTGAGTACGCCGCCGCCGTGGGCCTGCACCCGTTCCCCCGTGGTGTCGGGGAATGGGGTGCCGGGCCGGGCGTCGACGGGCGCCGCCATGGCCGACGGCGCTCCGCCGAGTACCGGGAGCAGCAGGCTCAGGCCGACGAGGACGGATCTCACTCTTCGCATGCAGATCCTTGAAGTGACCGCACACCACGTTGTTTCCGGTGCGGGGAGTCCCGCTCCCCACGCCCACAGGAATCAACATTTCTGCGCGTGAACCAACAATTTAGAGCAGAGGTTGGCTCACGAGTCACCTGAATGTCAACAGCTCGTAAACAAATTCGACATTCCGTGCATGACCCCCGAGCGCAGCGTCACGTCCGGATGGGGTGATCCGTCGTCAGATCGCGGCCGGCGGAGGGGCGGAGGACTGCATCAGTCACGCCCTGGCGGGTCCGAGGAGAAGGTCCAGGACTGGTTGCGTCCCGTCGTGGGCCGGTACGTGTCGACCGGGGCGCCGTCGGCGGTGGATTCACCGGTGACGTCCAAGAGGGTGCCGGTCGCGCTGTTGATCAGAGTGTGGTGACCGTTTCCGGTGGTGGACAGCATCCACCGCTGTTGTGCGGACGGTCCCGGAGGAACGAGGGTCAGCTTTCCGTCGGAGACGGCGAGGGCCCGGCCGCTGCCGGCGTTCGTCACCTGGTACGAGGCCGTGCTGCTCCAGTCGTCGGGCGCCGACCTGGTGAGCATCCACTGCTGGGCGGTGTCTGACCGGCCGGGCGGGTGCTGGACGAGCGTGCTTCCGGGCCCGTTCGCGGCGGCGGTGAGGGCGAGACCGCTGTGGTCGTTGACGAGGAGCCGGGGCCCGGCGGCGGGGCCCGCCTTCGCGGGCTCGACGCCGGTCGCACCGGGGAGGACGAGGGTGGTGACCGAGTGCGGTGCGAGGGTCACGGTCAGCCGTTTGCCGGTGGTGGAGACATCGGATTCCCGGTGGACGTTGCGGGTCGCGTCCGTGGTGTAGCGCTGAACCGCCGCGGGGGAGACGTCCCGGAAGCCGGTGAGGTCCAGATCGATGGTCCGGTCCGAAGCCGTGGTGTTGGTGTGGACCACGACCGCACCCTGCCCGCCGGGCCGCACCGCGGCCAGGGTGTGCTCGTCGTCGGTGTTGACGACTCGGGAACCGGGCCGGATGAACCGGCTGAACTGGGCCATCGCCCAGTACTTCTTGTTCTTGCGCAGCGGTTCCTTGGCGGGCTGGGCCGGGGTGAAGTCCGTTTGGATCAGACCCCAGTTGGAGTCCTCGTGGGCCGGGGTCATGTTCTCGTAGTCCTCCACGGCCTGCCACATGACCCAGGCCCGGGGTTCGAGCTGCGTGAGGTCGTCGGTGATGCGCTCGGCGAGGTCGAGGGCCGGGCTCATGTCGGTGAAGCTCTGCGGGACCGTGCCGCCGACGTCCACCTCCGACATCCACAGGGGCGTGTGCGCGCCTTTGGCTATGTCCCGTGGCCCGGTGCGCCCGTGCGTTCCGTACGTGTGGGTGTTGAGCCGCCCGATGGCCGAGCGGACCGTGCTGTCGTAACTCTCCCAGTCGGCGCGGAACAGATCGGGGTCCGTCTCGTCCATCGCCGCGACCGGGGTGCGCAGCCCGCTGCGGTCCAGCTCGGCGCGCAGTGCCGTGATCATGCGGGCCTGGGAGGCGGGGGACCAGTGCGAGCCTTCTTGCAGTCCGCCCGCGTGCCAGTAGGCGGTGCCCGGTTCGTTGACCGGTGACACGGAGCCGAAGGTGACGTTCGTACTGTTCTGTACGCGCTGCAAGGCTCCGGCCAGATAGGCGGCGAAGCGCCCGTACTGATCGGGTCGGAGGTTGTCGTGCATGGGGTTGACCGCGCCGGAGACGAGTCCGCTGTCGGTCATGAAGTACGGCGGGGAGTTCGAGAACGCCTCGAAGGTGTCGGCGCCCCGGGCCTTGGCCGCCCGGAGCCACCAGCGCTGGTTGCCGTCGGCGTACGGGTCCCAGTGATCGGGGTTCTCCGGGTCCCACCAGTCGGGCGCTTCGGGGCCGGGCCGGTTCCAGTGGCCGGGGACGGCCGCGCCGGGCCGCATGTAGGGCTCGGTCTCCGGGCTGTCCCCGCCGCCGATGTCGTAACGGGCGATGGTGAAGCCGAGCCCCTCGCTGCCGTAGAGGGCGTCGGCGAGGCGGTTGCGCTGCGCCTCGGGCCAGCCGCCCGTCACGTTGGCGAACCAGGCCAGTGCCGTGCCCCAACCCTCGAACGGCGCCTGCTGGTAGCCGGGATCGAGGCGGACGGGGATCGCTGCGGGCTGGTCCGGGCCTGTCGGGGCGGTGGGTAACGCCCAACCGCCGCCGAGGAGTGAGGCGGCGGCCGCGAGCGAGGTGGCGAGGGCGGTGCGCCGGCGGCGCCGGGTGGCGCCTGGTGTCCTTCTTCTGCTGCCGAGCACGGTCGATCTCCCATGTTTGCGTTAACATCTGCGGGTGGGGCGAGTGTCAAAGCGGTAGGGAGTCCTGTCAAGAGAACCGGCGAGTAGCGTGCGCGAGACTGCCGCGGCGGGCAGCGCTAACATCCGTACGGAGTGCAGCACGCACTCGGCGGAGCAGGGTTCGGAGGTCCGGTTACATGCCGCGCGAGGTCGGAGCAAGATCGCCGAGGTCCCGTCCACGGGGCCAGTCGCCCTCGATGGCCGATGTCGCCGCGATGGCGGGCGTCTCGGCGCAGACGGTCTCACGCGTGGCCAACAACCGGGAGAACGTGGACGCGTCCACCCGCGAGCGGGTGCTGGCCGCGATGAAGATGCTCGGGTACAGGCCCAATACGGCTGCGCGTGCGCTGGTCACCGGACGGTTCGGCACGCTGGGCGTCATCAGCTTCGACATCAGTGCCTACGGCAACGCAAGGACCTTCGCCGCCATCGCCGACGCCGCCCGCGAAGCCGACCTGCTGGTGAACTTCATGGGCGCGCGGGCCCAGACCGGCGCGGCCGTGCGCCAGGCGTTCCAGCAGCTGATGGTGCAGTCGGTGGACGGCATCATCGTCATCGAGTCGCAGGTCTTGGACACCCCCGAGCTCCGGCTGCCGTCCGGCGTCCCCGTGGTCTTCGCCGACGGGGACACCGGACACCGCTACGCGAACGTCGACATCGACCAGGCCGAAGGGACCCGCAGCGTCGTGACGCACTTGCTGGGCCTGGGTCACCGTACGGTCTGGCACGTCGCGGGGCCCCGGGACTCCTACGCGGCGCGCCGCCGGGCCGAGGCGTGGCACCGCTCGCTCAAGGAAGCGGGCACGGTCGTACCGCCGATCCTCTACGGCGACTGGTCCGCGGCCTCGGGGTACCGCGCCGGACGGGAACTGGCCGGCCGCCCGGAAGTGACCGCGATCTTCGCGGCCAACGACCAGATGGCGCTCGGCGTCATGCGCGCCCTGCAAGAGGCGGGGCGGCGCGTCCCGCAGGACGTGAGCGTGACCGGCTTCGACGACGTTCCCGAAGCCGCCTTCTTCAGCGCTCCTCTCACCACGGTCCGGCAGGACTTCGACTCCGTGGGCCGGCACTGCGTGACGCTGCTCCTTGAGCAGATGGACGGCGAGGCGGGCACCCCGCGGCAGGCATCAGTGGCGCCGGTCCTGGTGGTGCGCGAGAGTACGGCCGCCCCGGCCGCCCCGGCCGCCCCGGCCGGCTGAACGGCCGCCACCGGTCCCGCCCTCAGGGAGTCCGGGTCTTCGCCGCCCTGGCGGCACGGCGCCCCGCCGCCACGGTGGCGAAGGTCTCGCGGTCGTCGAGGAACCCTTCGAGGGCGAAGGTGGCCGCGCCGAGGGTCACGGGATTGTCCGGCACGGTGCTCCGCTGGAAGGTGAGCGCCTGGAGCGTCGCCGCAAGCGCGTGCTCCGCGATGACGTCGCGGGTCTGCCGCAGCAGCGGTTCGCCGAGCCGGTCGGCCACCCAGCCGCCCAGTACCAGGGTCTGCGGATTGAACAGGTTGAGCAGATCGGCCGCGGCCTCGCCCAGGTAGTGGGCGGTCCGCGTCACGGCCTCGGTGGCCACGGCGTCGCCCTCCGCCGCGGCGCGGGCGACGTTGGCGACGACCGCGTCCTCATCGGGGTCCAGAAGGGCGCTGCCCGCGTCCAGTTCCCGTACGGTACGGGCGATGCCCCGGGTGCTGACGTAGGCCTCGACGCAGCCCTGCCTGCCGCACCTGCACTCGCGGCCGCCGCGGACGAGGCAGGTGTGCCCCCACTCCCCGGCGCTGTTGGTCGCGCCCCGGTAGAGCGCGCCGTCGACCGCGATGCCCGCGCCGACGCCCGCCCGCAAGGTCAGTACGACGAGGTCGTCGGCCTCGCGTCCGGCGCCGAACCACATCTCCGCGACCGTGCCGGCCTTGAGCGGATTGTCCAGGTACAGGGGCATCGGGAGCCGTTCGGCGAGGAGTGAGCGCAAGGGCACGTCGTGCCAGGACCAGTAGGGCGAGAAGACGGACACGCCGCCCTCCCGCTCCACGAGGCCGGGCACGCTGACCCCCGCGCCCAGGATGCGCACGGGCGCACCCTCGGACTCCGAGAGGCCCTCCACCCCCGCCACGATGGTGTCGATCACGTCCTCCGGCCGGACACCGGTCTGCGGCAGCGGCAGTCGCACGCTGCGCAACACCGTCAGTGCCAGGTCGAACAGCTCGACCTGGACGGAGGTTTCCGCCACGTCGATCCCGATGAGCGCGCCGCGCTCGGCGTTGACCGCGAGGCGGGCCCGCGGGCGTCCGCCCCTGGAGTCGTCGTGGCCGGCCTCCCGCAGGACTCCCGCATCCAGCAGCTCCACCACCAGATTGGCCGCGGTCGCGAAGGACAGTCCGGTCGCCGTGGCGATCTCCTGCCGGCTCACCGGTCCGGGCGCCGCGAAGACGCATCGCAGTGCGTCGAAGCGGTTGCGGCGGCGGATGTCCTGGGCGGTGCGTTTCGCCATGGAGTGCGTCCTTTCCCTGTCGTGGCCAGCTCTCGTACGTGCTGGCCGAGCTTATTCCATGCGTTGGACGATGAGTATTTACATGAGTTAGAAGAACTCCTAGAGTTTCCTCGACCAAGAGAGGAGCGACACCATGCACCTGACGGCACTGCCCTGCGCCCCCGTGCCCGGGCGCTTGACCGAGGGACCCGTCTGGCACGCCGGAAGCGGTGACCTGCTGTGGGTGGACATCACCGCCGGCCTCGTCCACCGCGCTCGGCTGGTCGCCCGCGAGGACGACAGCGGTCTGCCGGACCTGGGTCCCAGGACGACCGTCGGCTTCGACCGGCCGGTCGGAGCGGTCGCGCCCTGCGCGTCCGGCGGGCTCATCGCGGCCGCCGGCACGTCCTTCCTGCGGGTCGACGAAGCCGGGGTGGCCACGGAGTTCGCCGGCCCCGCGATTCCCGACGACGGCACGCCGCGGCGGATGAACGACGCGAAGTGCGATCCGGCCGGCAGGCTGCTGGCCGGCACCATGGCCTACGACGCGACCCCGGGCGCGGGCAGCCTCTACCGCCTCGACCCCGACGGCACCGTGACCACCGTGCTGAGCCCGGTCACCATCTCCAACGGCCTCGGCTGGAGCCCGGACGGCCGTCTCCTCTACTACGCGGACAGCCCGACACGCCGGGTCGACGTCTTCGACCACGACCCGGACACCGGCGCGATCTCGGCCCGCCGCCCCTTCGCCGACACCGGGCCCGCCGGCCTGCCGGACGGCCTGGCCGTCGACACCGAGGGTCGGGTCTGGGTGGCGGTGTGGGGAGCCGGGCAGGTCAGGGCCTACACCCCCGACGGAGCGCTCCACGCCGTCGTGACGGTCCCCGCCTCACAGGTGTCCAGCTGCGCCTTCGCGGGCCCGGACCTGGACCTTCTGATGATCACTACCGCGGCCGACGGGCTGACGGCCGAGCAGCTCGCGGCGCAACCGCACGCGGGCCGGATCTTCATCTGCCGGCCCGGTGCCACCGGCCTGCCCGTACCGCCCTTCGCCGACGATCCGGAGCGCTTTCCCGGCGGCTCCACCGCCTCTCACGACCCCCGAGGTTCCGCATGACGACCGACCTGGTCCACGCACTCGCCGTCGCCCCCGTGATAGCGATCCTGCGGTCCGATTCGCCCCGCCATTTCGCCGCCACCGCCGACGCCCTCCACGAAGCGGGCATCCGGGCCGTGGAGTTCACACTCACCACACCGGGAGTCCTGCACGCGCTGCACGAGTACGCCGAATCCAAGCCGGCCGGTACCGCCCTCGGCGCGGGCACCGTCATGACGCCGTCCGACGCGATGCGTGCGGTGGAAGCCGGGGCCACCTACCTCATCACCCCGGCCACGTGCCTGGACGTCATCAGAGAGGGCCGCCGCCTCGGCGTTCCGGTTCTTCCCGGCGCCCTGACGCCGAGCGAGATCGTGGCGGCGTGGCGGGAGGGCGCCACCATGGTCAAGCTCTTCCCCGCCTCGACCGGCGGCCCGCAATACCTGAAGGCCGTACGGGCGCCCCTGCCCCACGTCCCGCTCGTCCCGACGGGAGGCATCGGCCTCGACCAGGCCCCCGCCTACTTCGCGGCCGGCGCGAGCGCCCTCGGTATGGGTGGCCCGCTGATCGGCGACGCCTGTGAGGGCGGCGACCTGGACGCGCTCCGGGAACGGGCCACCACGCTGCTGGACGGCATCCGCTCATGAGCGCGCTCGTCACCCTGGGCGAGGCCATGGCCGTCCTGGCTGCCGACCGGCCCGGCCCGCTCGCCTCGGGCAGCTCGCTCCGCCTGGGGTTCGCAGGCGCGGAAGCCACGGTGGCCATCGGCGTCAGCCGCCTCGGTCATCCGGCGTCCTGGACCGGGCGGGTCGGCGCCGACGGCGCCGGGGCGATGATCATCGCCACACTGCGTGGTGAGAACGTCGACGTCACCCGCGCGCGCGTGGACGACACCGCGCCGACGGGACTGATGCTGCGCGAACGCCGCACACCCGATCACACCCGCGTCTCCTATTACCGCCGCGGATTCGCCGGCTCCCGCCTGACCCCGGAAGACGTCGACCCGGAACTCGTCGCCCGGGCCCGGGTCCTCCACGTCACCGGCATCACCCCCGCCCTCGGCGACGGGCCCCGGGCCGCCGTACGGCACGCCGTCGACCTCGCCCGCGCCGCCGGAGTCACCGTCAGCCTGGACCTCAACTACCGCGCCCGGCTGTGGAGCCGGGAGGAGGCCGCGGCCGAACTGACCCACCTCGTCACCCGCGCGGACGTCGTTTTCGCCGGCCCCGAGGAGGCCTCTCTGGTCGTCCCCGAAGCCGACCCCGCCACCATGGCGCGCGCCCTGCTCGACCTCGGCCCGCGCGAAGCGGTCCTGAAACTCGGCTCCCGCGGGGCCGTCGCGGCCACGCGCGGCGGCGGTGCGGCCGTCCAGGACATCGTGCCCGTCACCCCGGTGGATCCGATCGGTGCAGGTGACGCCTTCGTCGCCGGGTACCTCGCAGGACTCCTCGACGGCGCGGACCTCCCGGGCCGGCTCCTGCTCGCCGCGACGTGCGGTGCCTTCGCGGTGGCCGCGCCCGGCGACTGGGAGGGTCTGCCCCGCCGCGGCGAACTGGACCTCCTCCAGGGCGAGGACGTCACCCGCTGACCGGTGTGCACCGACGGCCCCCACCGCCCTCCGCCCGACCCCGCCCCCACTCCACGACACCACAGGAAAGACCAGCCATGAACCGATTCACAGGACGAACCGCCGTCGTCACCGGCGCCTCGTCCGGCATCGGCGCCGCCAGCGCCGAACGCCTGGCCGCCGAAGGGGCCGCCGTCGTCCTCGCCGACATCGACGAGAGGGCGGGCACGGCGCTCGCGCGGAAGATCCGCGACGACGGCGGTCTGGCGGAGTTCGTGCCGTGCGACGTCTCTTCCGAACAGGACTGGCGGACCCTCAAGGTCCGCACCCACATGGCGTTCGGCCCGGTGGCCATCGTGCACAGCAACGCGTTCACCCACACGCCGGCGCCCGCCCACGAACTGACCGGCGGCGACTGGGACCGTGACATGGCCGTCAACCTCAAGGCGCCCTACCTGGCGGTACGGACGTTCCTCGACGACCTGCGCGCCGCCCGCGGCTCCTTCGTCGCCACGTCGAGCGTGCACGCCCTGTGCAGCCTGCCGGGCTACCCGGCCTACGCCGCGGCCAAGGGCGGCCTCTGCGCGCTCGTCCGCCAGCTCGCCGTCGAATACGGACCGGAGGTGCGGTTCAACTCCGTGCTGCCCGGCCCCATCCTCACCGAGAACTGGCAGGACGTGGACGAGGAGGGCCGACTGCTCTCCGCCCGCGCCACGGCCCTGGGACGGCTCGGCCGCCCGGAGGAGGTGGCGGCCGCCGTCGCGTTCCTCGCGTCCGACGACGCCTCGTACATCACCGGAACGAACCTGACCGTGGACGGCGGCTGGTCCGTGAAGAAGGAGTCCAAGTGAAGATCACATCCCTGCGGACCTACCTGGTCGCCCCTCGCTGGTGCTTCCTGCGCGTGGACACCGACGAGGGCATCACCGGCTGGGGCGAGCCGGTCGTCGAGGGCCGGGCGCACACCGTCGCGGCCGCCGTGGAGGAACTGTCCGACTACCTCGTCGGCCAGGACCCGATGCGCATCGAGGACCACTGGCAGGTCCTCACCAAGGGCGGCTTCTACCGCGGCGGCCCCGTCCTCTCCAGCGCCGTCGCGGGCATCGACCAGGCGCTGTGGGACATCGCGGGCAAGGCGCTGGGCGTGCCCGTGTGGCAGCTGCTCGGCGGCAGGGTCCGGGACCGGGCACGCGTGTACAGCTGGATCGGCGGCGACCGTCCGACCGACGTCGCGCAGCAGGCCGCGGCCCGCAAGGCCGAGGGCTTCACCGCCGTCAAGATGAACGCCTCCCCCCAGTTGGAACTGATCGACACCCCCCGGGCCGTGCGCGACATCGTCGAACGGGTCGAGAGCGTCCGCGCGGAGGTCGGGGACGGCTTCGACATCGCCGTGGACTTCCACGGCCGCCTCACCCTCCCCATGGCACGGCGGGTGCTGCCCCTGCTGGAGCCCAGCCTGCCGTTCTTCGTCGAGGAACCGGTGGTGCCCGAGATGAGCGCCCACATCGCAGAGGTCGTACGCTCCACGAGCATCCCCATCGCCACCGGCGAACGGCTTTACTCCCGCTGGGACTTCAAGTCCGTACTGGAGCAGGGGATCGCCGTCGCCCAGCCCGACCTCTCGCACGCCGGCGGCATCTCCGAGGTACGGCGGATCGCGGCGATGGCGGAGGCGCACGACGTCTCCCTGGCACCGCACTGCCCGCTCGGCCCGATCGCCCTGGCCGCCTGCCTCCAGGTCGGCTTCGCCACTCCCAACCTGCTGATCCAGGAGCAGAGCCTCGGCATCCACTACAACGCCGGGTCGGACCTGTTGGACTACCTCACCGACCGGTCCGTCTTCCGCTACGAGGACGGCCACGTCGCCCTGCTCACCGCACCCGGACTGGGCATCGACGTCGACGAGAAGGCGGTCGAACGCGCCGCCGAGACCGGACACCGCTGGCGCAACCCGCTGTGGCGGCGGGCCGACGGCTCCCTCGCCGAGTGGTGACGGGGGAAGGGTGCCGGCCGCGCCGTGACCGCCCCGGCCCGGCTCCGCCCATCGGCCCTCAGGCCGTGAGGGATTCCAGCAGCCGTCGGGTGGCCGGGCCGTAGATCCCGGGCGGGTCACCGCGCACGCCGTGCTCGGCCTGGAACCGCGCGACCGCGTCCTGCAGGTGACGGTCGTAGACACCTCGCTGCGGCACGGTCCACGCCCCGATCCGCGCGAGGCGGCGCTGTAGTTCCCGGACCTGGGGCCCCGTGTCGTGCCGGCGGAGTGTCGGCGCATCGGGCGAGGCCGACGGCGCGCCGGGGGACGGATCCGTGCCGGGACGGTCCTGCCGCGGACCGCCGGACGGGACGGAAGGCGCCGCCGGGGCGCCGGATGCGGCCGCGGCGGTGGCGGAGGGGACACCCGATGACGCGGTGCCCGGCGGGTTCTGCCCGGCTGCCGGCGCAGTCCGTCGTGCACCACCCGGCGCAGTCGCGCGGGGCGGTGTCTGCCCAGGTGCCGCGTGGGGGGTCTCGTCCACGTCGAGTACGTCCAGCCGGCCGGCGGGGGCGGGAGACGCCGCGTCCCGGGTGTCCTGGTCCCGGGTGAGGGCGTACGCGCCCGCGAGGGCCGCGGAGCCGATCAGGGTGGCGAGGGCTGCGGTCAGGCGGAGCGGCCGACGCCGCCTCGGGGGCTCGGGCCTGCGGTGACCGGCCGCCCGGGTCAGGACCACGGGCGGGTCCAGGGCGTGCCCACCGGTCGACGGGCTGCTGTCGTGCACCGCGTGCGGTACGGCCCACGCCGCCGTGCCGGTGGTGACGGCGGCCGGCGGGTCATCGGGCGCGGGTTCGCGCAGCGAGACGTACGGCCGCACCCACTCCCGGTCGAACCGCGCCGGGACGGCGGTCCGGCCTGCGGCGTTGTGGTCGGGGAGGGGGCAACCACAGCGCAGGGAGTCACCGCATCGTGGACAGAAAGGGGTGCTCACCGAACTCCAGTCGACGGTGTTCCGAAATGCAGAATGAGCCCTCGGCGCGCCGCGCCGTACGGCTCCTTAATTATCCGAGTGTCTAATAGCGGGTCATCGGGCGGCGGATCCGCTGCGCGGGAGCCGTGTGATGAAGGAGGGGGTGATCGGTGAACCTACTGTGTAGAGCGCACCTGGATCCAGCCCGGCCGGGGCTTAGTTGATAACGATCGGCTAAACGTGCGTCCGGCGCCGTCCGTGGATCCTCCTCTGGATGCCGATTGCCTTGTCGAGTGGTGCTCGCGCGGCGCGCGGCGGGGGAGCAGTGTCGTGAAATGCTCGATCGTCCAGGCCCTGACGGGTTCGCACGGGCCACCAACACCGCGCTGTACGGGCCGTCCTGACGCTCGTGATGCAAGATCTGCCGTGTTGACTTCCTTGCGTGCGTGTCTGATTCTGTTCGGTGTGAGGGTGTCCGCTTCGGCACCTCCTTGCTGCCCGCATGCGCGCCCACTGCGGCCCGCGCGGCGGTCGCGGCAACACCGGACCCCGTTGTGCGAGGGGAATTCCGGCGGTTCTCCCTGCCCTCGATAAACCTCCCCGTATTAGGCGAGAGAAGGCAGGTGAATTCTCGTCGGAAAAAACTATCGGCGGAGGTGTCGTGTCCTGAACAATAGGGCGACTTTCACTCCCCACCCAGGATGTTCCAGTGTCGATGAATCATCCCCCTGCTGTGAGTCGAATGACCGAGCAGCAACTGTGCGATGCCATCCGTACCGCAGACCCGATCGCCTCCTCCGCCGAGACGGAGCTGCGGCGGCGCCACGGTCCGCGGATCGCCGCCTTCGGCAGAGCCGTCGGCAACGACCCGCTGCACGCCCGGGACGCCGCGGACCGCGCGATGGACCGGTACTTCGCCATGCTGGCCTCGGCGGCCGATGCCCCTGACCGGCCTCCTCGTCTGGAGCTGCTGACGCTGGTGTCCTCGTCCGCCGCCGACGGAACACGGGCCCCGGTCCCGCAGGGCCCGGTCCTCCAGGACCAGGCCCTCCGGTCCTTCGTCCGCAGGGGGTTCAACACCCTGCCCTTTCGGACGCAGGTCATCCTGTGGCATTCCGTGGTCGAGCAGGAGTCGGACCATCAGGTTGCGACGATCACCGGGGACCGACCCGACGGAATGCCGGACCAGTCCCTCCGCGCGTTGTCCGCGTGCCGCGACGCCTTTCTCCGCGTCCACCTCCAGGCGCGCCCCACGCCGCACTGTCCGGCGTACGCACGCATGCTGGACGCCGCCGCGGGGCGTGCGGACGTGCGGGAGAACCCGGACCTGACGCGCCACGTCGACGGATGTCCCGGCTGCGCGGCCGCCCTGCGGGGACTGGTCGCCCTCTGCGACACCCCCGGTCCGTGGCTGGCCGAATCGCTGCTCGGCCCCGCGGGTCCGCTCCACCTCTTCTCGGGGGCGCGTACGAACGGGGACGGCGAGGACACGTTGCCGCTTCCGGCTGCGCACGCGGCCCGAGCCCGGCCGAAGCGGGCCGCGGCCGGCCGGAGGGCGGCCGGCCTCCTGCGGAAGCCGGCCGGGCGGGTCTCCCTCGGCGTCGCGACGATCCTGATCATGACGACGGCGCTCGCGGTCGTCGTCCATCCGGCAGGAAGGCCGCAGATGCCCGACACGGCGGCCGGGGATCCACCCCCGCCGCCCGTGGTGGCGGGCGGGGGTACGGTTTCGCCGGCGCCGTCGGGGAGCCGGGCGCGGCCCTCCGCATCCGCCTCGCCCCCGTCGTCCCGCAGCCCGTCGCCCTCCGCGACGGGGGCCTCGCCCGGCGCGACGTCAAGCCCCACGCCGACGACGGAGGCCGCGACGGTCGACCCGCTGCGTCCCTTCCAGGCCTCTGCGTACGTTCCGGCCGTCAACGCCGCCACGGGTCTGTGCCTGGACATCCGCGGCGGTGCCTTCTCCAACGGCGTCGACGTGATCACCGCACGCTGTCGTGACGGGGCGGCGGCGCAGCAGTGGCGCCTCGACGACAAGGGGCTCCTGCACAACGCCGCCAATCCCGGCTACTGCATGGATGCGCGCGGCAGCACCAGGGACGGCGTGGGCATCTGGTCCTGCTCGGCCTCCGGGAGGACCGACGGGGACAACCTCATGTTCTCCACCGATGCGACGGGGCGGATCAGACCTCGCGTCGCACCGGGATACGCCGTGACATCAGGGAGCGGAAACCCCGGGGTGCCGGTCACGCTCGGCCGCGCGGGCGCGGCGGCCGAGCAGCGCTGGAACGAGGCCGTCGGGCAGTCGACCTCGCCGCATTGATCAAACATAGTCAGACATATTCAAAGGCAAATCGACACCACTTCGTGGGTGTCGACGGCAGGCAAAGGGTGCCGTCGGGGCGCTTCGTGTCGTCCCAACGGCCTGTCGCCGCCACCCTGGTGGGGGCCTTGGGCTTGGCATTCGTCGCCCCCGGGGGCGCCTCCGGAGGTCACGGGGGTGCATCAATCCGAAACCTCCGCTTCACCCTGTTGACTTATGGCGGAAACAGCGCTTTTCTCTGTTGCATCAAGTTTGAAAGCGGCCGACTGTGACGGTTTCCCGCAACGGGAGGTCGCCCCCGGGGGCTCGTCGATCGAGATCGGAGACACCTCTCCCTCGAACAGCCCCCGGGCCCCGCAGCCCCGGCCGGCGATCACGACGACGGCCCACCCCGAACCCCATCGCACGTGCCCCACTGGTCGCCCGGTGCGACCCGTCCAAGCAAAGGGATCGACATGCTCACTCACCACCACCGCCGTCCCGCAGCCGCCGCGGCTCTGGGCCTGGCCACGATGCTCGTCCTGTCCGCCTGCTCCAGCGGCCAGGAGGCGGTCGGCGGGGCTGCGGACGTGGGGAAGGTCGACGGAAAGATCTCCCTGACCTATCTGCAGAAGCAGGGCGACCAGGAGTACTTCATCGGCGAGGCCGCCGGCGCCAAGGCGAAGGCGAGCGAGCTGGGCATCGACCTGAAGGTGGTGAACCTGGGCAACGACGCCAACAAGACGGTGAGCGAGGCCCAGGCGGCGATCTCCCAGAAGAGCAACGGGCTGATCGTGGTCGTTCCCGACCCGGCCGTCGGACCCCAGGTCGTCCAGCTGGCCAAGAGCAGCAAGGTGGCGCTCCTGACGTCGGACGACCAGATCTGCAGCACCGGCCCCGACCCCGCCGCCTGCGGCGGCGACGACCTGGTGCCCCGCATCGGCTTCAGCGGCGAGCAGATGGGTGGGGAGGTCGGCAAGCGGGCCGCCGAGGAGTTCAAGAAGGCCGGCTGGAACCCGGCCGAGACGCGCACGATATCCGCCTGGAAGCAGGACGTCACCGTCTGCACCGACCGTGTCAACGCCTCGAAGAAGGCGTTCGCCGAGGCCGCCGGTACGCCGGTGCAGAACATCGACGTGCCGACGGACAACTCCCCGACGGGAGCGCAGGACAAGATCGCCGCCACGATCACCGCCAACGCCTCCGTGAAGCACTGGGTGGTCTGGGGCTGCAACGACGAGAACGTACAGGGCGGCGTCACCGCCTTGGAAAACGCCGGCTTCAAGGCCGACAACGTGATCGGCGTGGGCCTCGGCGCCTATCTCGCCTGCAAGAACTGGAGCTCCGGCAAGCCGTCCGGCATGAAGGCGGCGCTCTTCATCAACGGCAAGGACGTCGGCGCCCTGGCCGTGCAGACCATGTTCGACAAGCTCAAGAACGGCAAGGACTTCCCCAAGGAAGCCTTCGCCCCGACCAAGATGGTCGACGCCTCCAACTGGAAGGACGCGGGCGTCACCTGCGGCTGATGCCGAGCCCCGGCCCGGGGGCGGGTGCGGCACCAGCCGCAGCGGCAGCCGTACCCGCCCCGGTCCCCACCACCGCCGACCGGCAGCGTCGCCGGCACGAACGCACCACGTAACCCCAGCTTGCGAGGCCCCTATGACCACAGCCGGTACAGAGCCACCCGCCTCCGCCCAGGACCCCGGTGAAGAAGTCTCCGTCGAGAACATCACCAAGCGCTTCGGTGCGGTGCAGGCGCTCAGCGGCGTCACGCTCACCTTCCCCCGGGGCCGGGTGACGGCCCTCATGGGAGAGAACGGCGCGGGCAAGTCGACCCTTCTGAAGATCCTCACCGGTGACCACCAGCCCACCGAGGGGAACATCCTCTGGGGCGGACGTCCGCGGAACCTGGCGTCACCGCACGACGCCCACAAGGCCGGGATCCGCATCATCCCCCAGGAACCCGAGATCATCCCGCACGTCTCGGTCGCCGAGAACGTGTACGCGGGGGCCCTGCCGCGCCGCGCGGGGCGCCGTCTCGACCGCGCCGAACTGCGCCGACGCATCACGGCGGACCTGGTCCGGCTCGGTTTCGAGAAGGTGATCCACCCCGATCAGCTGGGGTCCGAACTCACCCCCGCACAACGCCAGTTGGTGGAGATCCTGCGGGCCCTGACGGGTGATGCCAAGGTCATAGCCTTTGACGAGCCCACCTCCTCCCTCTCCGAGAACGAGGTCGAGGCACTCTTCGGCCTGATCGACCGGCTCCGGGACCAGGGCATCGCCGTCATCTACGTCTCCCACCGCATGAAGGAGATCTTCCGCCTCGCCGACCGCATCGCGGTGCTGCGGGACGGCGCGGTCGCCGGCGTGCTGGAAGCCCGCAACACCAACGAGGGCGAGGTCGTCCGCCTGATGGTCGGGCGTGACTTGTCCTCCCTGTTCGTGCGACAGGACGTCGCACGCGACGAGGTGGTCCTGCAACTGGAAGGCGTCACCACGGACGACGTCCGTGACATCGACCTCCAGGTCCGGGCCGGTGAGGTGGTCGCCCTGGCCGGACTGATGGGCGCCGGACGGTCCGAGCTCGCCCTCGCCCTCGCCGGCGACCGGCCCGTCCGATCGGGGAGCATCCGCGTGAACGGCGTGCCGCTGCGTCTGCGCAGCCCCCGGGACGCGATCCGCGCGAGCATCGGTCTCGCCCCCGAGGAACGCAAGGCCCAGGCGCTCTTCCTGCACCGCTCCATCCGGGACAACACCTCCCTGGTGAGCCTGGACCGGCTGCGCCGCTGGCGCTTCGTCCAGAGCCGCCAGGAGAAGGCGGTGGCTCAGGACTTCTCCGACCGCCTCCGGGTGCGCACCCCCTCGATCGAACACGAGGTGCGCAAACTGTCGGGCGGCAACCAGCAGAAGGTCGTGCTCGCCCGGTGGCTGCTGCGCAAGCCCAAGGTACTGATCCTGGACGAGCCGACGCGCGGGATCGACATCGGAGCCAAGGCCGAGATCTACCGCATCATCGCCGACCTCGCCCGGGAGGGGGTCGCCCTGCTGGTGATCTCCTCCGAACTCCCCGAGGTCCTGGGGCTCGCCGACCGGATCGTCGTGATGCAGAACGGTCGCATCACCGGCGAGCTCGACCGGTCGTCGGCCACGGAGGAAGCCATCCTCAACCTCGCCATGGCCGACGACCTCGCTCCCGTCGCATCCGACCGACCGCTCACCGACTCCGCCGATGGAGACGCTCGATGACCACCACCCAGACGCCGGCCACCACCGAGAACCTCCCCGCCCCGGCGCGGAAGACCGGCGGAGCACTGCTCTCCTCGCTCGGCGGGCAGAACCTCAGCCTGATCGGCGCCCTCGTCCTCGTCCTGGCCCTGTTCGGGGTCCTGAACGACAACTACCTCAGCCTCGCCAACATCCAGGTCATCGGCGAGGCGGCGACGATCACGGGCCTGCTCGCCATCGTGCAGACCGTCGTGATCATCTGCGGAGGGCTCGACATCTCCGTCGGCTCCCAGGCCGGCCTGGCCTCCGTCGTGAGCGCCATGGTCTTCACGTCCGGCGGATCCAACCCCTACCTGGGGATGGCCGCCGCGATCGGCATCGGCATCCTCGTCGGCGTGGTCAACGGCATGGCCATCGTCTACGGCCGGGTCAACCCCACCATCGCCACGCTCGCGGGCCTGGCCGCCTACAAGGGCGTGGCCCAGCTCATCTCCGGCGGTCGCGCGCAGGGTTACGTCCTCAACGACCCCTTCTTCGTGTTCCTCGGCCGGGGAAAGATCGCCGGGGTACCGGTCATGATCTGGATCCTGGCGGTCGTGGCCCTCGCGGTGCACGTGATGCTGAAGTACACGGACATAGGCCGCAACATCTACGCGATCGGCGGCAACGACACCGCGGCGCGCCTGGCGGGCATCAACATCAACAAGTACCTGGTCGCCGTCTACGCGCTCATCGGCGTGGTCGCGGCGGTCGCCGGCATCCTGCTCACCGCGCGGACCGGTTCGGGGCAGCCCGTCTCGGGCAGTGAGGGCCTCGAACTCAAGGCCATCACGGCGGCAGCGCTCGGCGGCTGTGCCCTCAAGGGAGGCAAGGGAGGCATCGGCGGCACGCTCCTGGCCGTGGCACTGCTCGGCGCCCTGGAGAACGGGCTGACCGTCCAGGGCATCAACACCTTCTGGCAGAACGTCGCCCAGGGTGCACTCCTCGTCGGCGCCGTCGTCATCCAGCAGCGCCGCAGCGGCGAACGGGCCGTGGGACTGCCCCACTGACCGGGCGCGCACGACGGTGGTGCGCGCTCCGTGGGATGAGGCCCGCCCGAACGGGCGGGCCTTGCCGGGCCAGAGGCGTCTGCAGTGTGAAACCGGAGCAATCGCACGGGGCGGGGAGATCGAATGAAGCCTTTCGGTACGCGCTGCCCCCGATTTCCCGCTGAGCCGAGGAGGCACATCCCGGCAAATCCGTACTTGGGTACGCCGGTTCGGCGACCGGGCCCCGTGAACCCCCTGCCCACCCTTATTGGATGCGGTGTACAATTGATCTCTGTCGGGAATTCGCGTGAGATCAACGGGTGGGACTGTGACGGAGTCGGCGCCGCTGGCGGCCCAGCGGCGAGAAGTGATCCTCGATACCGTGCGCCGCAAGGGGGCGGTGCGCGTGGCCGCACTCGTCGAGCAGCTCGGCGTGTCCGACATGACCATCCGCCGAGACCTGGACGTGCTCGCCAAGGCCGGGTCGGTCGAGAAGGTGCACGGCGGGGCGGTCAGCACCTCGGGCACCACGTCCGACGAGCCCGGGTTCGAGACCAAGTCCACCCTGCAATCCGCGGCCAAGGCCGCGGTCGCCGAAGCGGCTGCCCGGCTGGTGCAGCCCGGCAGCGTCGTGGCGATCTCCGGCGGGACGACGACGTACGCCGTCGCACACCGTCTGCGCGACATCGCGGGGCTGACCGTGGTGACCAATTCCCTGCCCGTCGCGGAGCTGTTGCGCTCCACCGGACCGGAGGACGGTTCCGCCGGCCCGACCCTGCTGGTCACGGGCGGGGCCCCCACCAAATCCGCCTCCCTGGTCGGGCCATTGGCGGACCAGGCGATCCGTTCCCTCCAGGTCGATCTCCTCATCGTCGGCGCACACGGCGTTTCCGAGCGCGCCGGCGTGACCACTCCGAACCTCGCGGAGGCGGAGACCAACCGCACCTTGATCTCCGCCGCTACGAGGCTGGCCGTCGTGGCCGATCACAGCAAGTGGGGCGTCGTCGGCCTGAGCCGGTTCGCCGTCCTGTCGGACATCGACTACTTCGTGTCCGACGACGGTCTGGCCGAGGAGGCGCGCACCGCCCTCGGAGAGCAGGTCGGCCGCCTGATCCTGGCGGACACGCAGGGGGCGTGAGCCTGCCCTCGGCAGGCCGGAGCCGACCGATTCCGCCACCGGCTTCGCGGCAGCGCCGATCCGTTCGTGCCACCGGATTCGGGATGTCCGACGGCTTCGCGACGTAGTCGTCGGGCGTGCTTCGTATCGGGCGCCGTGCCCGCTTCCACCTCGCGATGATTTCAGGGCCAAAGCGGCATTTCCGTGTGCCTGCGCGGGGTGACGGATTTGGCCAGGGGCCGTGCCCGTTTCGGGCAATTGCGCAGGGAAGGTCCCACCCGAAAGGGCGTGTGGAATCCATCTCTTGACGCATTCACCGGCGTGACGCGAGGCATTCGCCGACATCTTGGTCGCACATGAGAAATGGCGCCGTGTTCCGGCCGCGGCAGTCGAGCGACACGACGTGGGGCACGGCGAGGGTGTCCGGGCGTGCCGATGACGAGGTGCTCCTCCCGGGCGCGGCCGGCACCGGAAGAACCGCCGGCTCGCGTGCGGGTCGATCCGCAACCGGCCCGGCGAACGCATGCGTTGACTTTAGTTGCTTTCTGTTTATTGTTGTCGGTGTATGGCTTGCCGCTGGCTGCCGTACCGTACTCCGAGAGACGGGCGCGTTTCCGTGAAGAGAACCACGACGAAGCTCGCGGACGGTCGCGAGCTGATCTACTACGACCTCGACGAGAGCGCCGAGCGCGACACGGTCGACCGGCGTGCTCCGGAGCCCGTCGACAGTCAA
Source organism: Streptomyces sp. NPDC051582 (assembly GCF_040681715.1). Lineage (NCBI taxonomy): Bacteria > Bacillati > Actinomycetota > Actinomycetes > Kitasatosporales > Streptomycetaceae > Streptomyces > Streptomyces sp. NPDC051582. The sequence goes on along the minus strand of NZ_JBFAZJ010000014.1, from coordinate 117,244 downwards.
CCCGAGCTTCGCCTGGACCTGGCCACCGGCGACTGGGTCACGATCGCCTCCCACCGGCAGGGACGTGTCCACCATCCGCCGACCGACGCGTGCCCCCTGTGCCCCTCCGGGGGCGGGCACCACAGCGAGATACCGGCGGCGCAGTACGAGGTGGCCGTGTTCGAGAACCGCTTCCCCTCCTTGGCGGGGCGCTTCGGACGCTGCGAAGTCGTGTGCTTCACGCCCGAACACGGAGCCAGCTTCGCCGACCTGACCGAGGACCGGGCACGGCTCGTGCTCGACGCCTGGACGGACCGCACCGAGCGCCTGTCATCCGTGCCCGGCGTGGAGCAGGTGTACTGCTTCGAGAACCGCGGCGCGGAGATCGGCGTCACCCTCGCGCACCCGCACGGTCAGATCTACGCCTTTCCCTTCGTCCCGCCGCGGACCGCCAAGATGATCGCCGTCGCCGGCACGCACCGGTCCGTCACCGGCGGAAACCTCTTCGAGGACCTGCTGGCCGAGGCCCGCGCCGCCACCGCGCGCGTGGTCCTGACGGGGGAGCACTGGACGGCCTTCGTCCCCTACGCCGCCCGCTGGCCGTACGAGGTGCACCTCTATCCCCATCGCCGCGTCCCCGACCTCACCCACCTCACCGAGGCCGAGCGCGCCGAGTTCCCCGCGATGTACCTGGACCTGCTGCGCCGGTTCGACCGGCTGTTCCGTCAGGAGGGGGAGGCCGCACAGGCGGCTCCCACCCCGTACATCTCCGCATGGCACCAGGCGCCCAAGACCGGCGGCCAGGAACTGGCCCTGCACCTTGAGCTGTTCACGGTCCGCCGGTCGGCGGACAAGCTCAAGTTCCTCGCGGGGGTGGAGTCCGGAATGGATTCCTTCGTGAACGACATCGCCCCGGAGGACGCGGCCCGGCGGCTTCGGGAGGCCGCGTCATGAGCAGGTACCTCGTCACCGGCGGCGCGGGCTACATCGGCAGCGTGGTCGCGGCCCGGCTCCTGGCGGCCGGCCACGACGTAACGGTGCTCGACGACCTGACGACCGGCGTGCTCGCAGCGGTCCCGGAGAAGGCCGACCTCGTCGTCGGCGGGGTGGCGCAGGCCGCCGCGGTCCTGGACGCCGGATACGCCGGGGTGCTGCACTTCGCCGCCTCCTCACAGGTGGCGGAATCCGTGCGTGACCCGGAGAAGTACTGGCGCAACAACGTGGCGGGCTCGCTGGAACTGATCGCCGCCATGCGCCGGGCCGGCGTGGGCACCCTGGTGTTCTCCTCCACCGCGGCCGTGTACGGGGAACCCGAGCAGGTGCCGATCACGGAGCACGCCAGGACCTCGCCGACCAGTCCCTACGGCGCGACCAAGCTCGCCGTCGACCACTTGATCACCGGAGAGGCCGCAGCCCACGGGCTGGCCGCCGTGTCCCTGCGGTACTTCAACGTCGCCGGCGCCCACGCGGGCCGGGGCGAGCGCCACCACCCCGAGTCGCACCTCATTCCGCTCCTCCTCCAGGTGGCCCTCGGACGGCGCTCGCACATCGACGTCCACGGCGATGACCACCCCACGCGCGACGGCACCTGTGTACGCGACTACATCCACGTCGCCGACCTCGCCGAGGCCCACCTCCTTGCCCTGGAGGCAGCTCGTCCCGGTGAACACCTGATCTGCAACCTGGGCAACGGCCAAGGCTTCACCGTCCGAGAAGTGATCGAATCCGTCCGACGGGTCACGGGGCATGCGATCCCGGAGGTCGTCGGCCCGCGCCGCCCCGGTGATCCGGCGGTCCTCATCGCGTCGGCGGACCGTGCGCGCGAGCGCCTCGGCTGGCGGCCCCTCCGCACCGGCCTGGATTCCGTCGTGGCGGACGCCTATGCCTTCGCACAGGAGGTGACCCCGTGAGGGAGGCGTTCCGGCGCATCTACGGCACGGACCCGGAGGGTGTCTGGGCAGCGCCCGGCCGGGTCAACCTGATCGGTGAGCACACCGACTACAACGACGGGTTCGCGCTGCCCATCGCCATTCCCCAGCACACGCTGGTCGCGGCGCGGCGGCGCCAGGACGGCCGCCTGCGGCTGCACAGCGCCCAGGGCGACGGCCCGGTCACCGACCTCGACCTCGCCCGTCTCACCCCCGGTGCCGTCACCACCTGGGCCGCCTACCCGGCGGGGGTCGTCTGGGCGCTGCTGGAGGCCGGACACCGGATCGGGGGCGCCGACCTGCACATCGAGAGCACGGTCCCCACCGGCGCGGGCCTGTCGTCCTCCGCCGCGCTCGAATGCGCGGTCGCCTTCGCCTACAAAGATCTGTACGGGCTGGGTCTGAGCGCGCCCGCTCTCGCACTGCTCGCCCAGCGGGCGGAGAACGGATTCGCGGGCGTACCGTGCGGAGCCATGGACCAGTTGGCCTCCGCCTGTTGCGCCGCCGGCGCGGCCCTCCACCTGGACATCCGCGCCGGTGCCCACGAGCAGGTCCCGTTCGACCCGCAGGCACACGGGATGAGCCTGCTGGTCGTCGACACCCGCGTGAAGCACGACCTCGGGGACGGATCGTACGCGGCTCTGCGTACCGGGTGCGAGGAGGCCGCCCGCCGGCTCGGGCTGGCGGCACTGCGCGACCTCACGCCCGCGGACCTGCCCCGCGCCGCGCGGACCCTTCCGGCGCACCTGGTGCCGCTGGTCCGGCACGTCGTGACGGAGAACGGACGGGTCGCCGAGGCGGTTTCCCACCTTCGGGCCGGGCACGTGGCGGCGCTGGGACCGATCCTCACGGCCGGCCATGCCTCGCTGCGCGACGACTACAGGATCTCCTGTGCGGAGAGCGACCTGGTGGTGGACACGGCTCTGGCACACGGAGCGCTCGGGGCGCGCATGACCGGTGGCGGCTTCGGCGGCTCGGTCATCGTGCTCGTGCGGGAGGGCCGGTTGGAGGCCGTCCGCCGCGCCGTCACCGCTGCGTTCCGTGCGGCCGGCCACCAGGATCCGGACCTCTTCCCCGTGTCCCCGGCCGCCGGCGCCCGGCGCATCGCATGAGAACCCGGTGAGGCCCGGGCCCCGCGACGTAGACTGTCCGTTTGTGAGGAACGCCGTGCCATTTTGACGGCGCACACGGACGGCGCACAGAGAAGCGGGGACGAGAAGCGTGACCGAGGCAGCACGTCTTGCACCCCAGCGGAGGGCTGTGATCCTCGACATCGTGCGCCGCGACGGTGCCGTACGCGTGGCTGATCTCGTCGAACAGCTGGGCGTCTCCGACATGACCATCCGCCGTGACCTCGACGTGCTCGCCCGCACCGGCGCCCTGTCCAAGGTGCACGGAGGTGCCATCAGCGCATCCGCCACCACGGGTGACGAGCCGGCCTTCGAAACCAAAGCCGGTCTGGAGTCGCGGGCCAAGTCGGCGGTGGCCGAGGCGGCCTCCGCTCTCGTGAAACCGGGCAGTGTCGTCGCGATCTCCGGCGGGACCACGTCCTACGCGGTGGCCGCCCGGCTGGGGGACGTGTCCGGCCTGACGGTGGTGACCAACTCCCTGCCGGTCGCCCAGCTGCTGCGGCCCACCGGGGCCGAGCTCAGCCCCGCGGGTCCCACGCTGCTCCTGACCGGTGGCGCTCCCACGAAATCGGCCTCCTTGGTCGGGCCCCTGGCGGATCAGGCGATCCGCTCCCTCCAGGTCGACCTGCTCATCATCGGCGCCCACGGCGTCTCCGAACGCGCCGGTGCGACCACGCCGAACCTCGCCGAAGCACAGACCAACCGCGCGCTGATCGACTGTGCCCATCAGGTGGCCGTGGTCGCGGACCACACCAAGTGGGGCGTCGTGGGTCTCAGCCGGTTCATCGCCCTCTCGGAGATCGACTACTTCGTCTCCGACGACGGCCTCGACGCCGAGGCGTGCTCCGTCCTGCGCGATTCGGTGGGTCAACTGATCCTGGGTACCACTCAGCCGTAGCGCACCCAGAGCGTGGTGCACACGGGGGACTTGCCATCTCACTGATGTTTACGCAAACATTCAGGAGTTGGCGACAGTTCCATGGCGCGATCAGCGCATCCCCGTTCAGCTGAGGAGCACGCGCATGCCCCTTCTCCAGATCGAACACGACGGATTCAGGCTCGACGGCGAGCCCTTCCGCATCCTCTCCGGCGGCCTGCACTACTTCCGGGTCCATCCCGACCTCTGGCGCGACCGGCTCCACAAGGCCCGCCTCATGGGGCTCAACACGGTGGAGACGTACGTACCGTGGAACCTCCACCAGCCGCGGCCCCACGAGTTCCGCATGGACGGCGGCCTCGATCTGCCCCGCTTCCTCGATCTCGCCGCCGCCGAGGGTCTGCACGTACTCCTGCGGCCCGGCCCGTACATCTGCGCCGAATGGGAAGGCGGCGGCCTGCCCGCATGGCTCCTGGCCGATCCCGCCATGAGGCTGCGCAGCCGCGACCCGAACTTCCTCGCCGCGGTCGACGACTACTTCAGCCGGCTCCTGCCCCCGCTGCGCGACCGGTTGGCCACCCGGGGCGGGCCGGTGCTCGCCGTACAGGTGGAGAACGAATACGGGGCGTACGGAGACGACACCGCCTACCTGCAGCACCTCGCGGAGTCCCTGAGCCACCACGGGGTCGACGTACCGCTCTTCACCTGCGACCAGCCCGCCGACCTGGAGCGGGGCGCCCTGCCCGGAGTGCTCGCCACCGCCAACTTCGGGAGCCGCTCCGCGCAGCACCTCGCCGCGCTGCGCAGCGCCCGGCCCTCCGGACCACTGCTCTGCACGGAGTTCTGGATCGGCTGGTTCGACCGCTGGGGAGCGAACCACGTCGTCCGCGGCGCGGAGCAGGCGTCCCACGAGCTGGACGAGCTGCTCGCGACCGGAGCCTCCGTGAACTTCTACATGTTCCACGGCGGCACGAACTTCGGTTTCATGAACGGCGCCAACGACAAGCACACCTACCGGCCGACCGTCACCTCCTACGACTACGACGCCCCCCTCGACGAGGCCGGCGATCCGACCGAGAAGTTCGGCGCCTTCCGCAAGGTCATCGCCAAATACGCGCCGGTGCCGACGGAGTTGCCGCCCGCACGCTCCCCGAAGTTCAGCCTGGAGACGGTGGAGCTGACCGAGAGCGCCGGCCTGCTGCGGAGCGCGCCGGCCCTTGGGGACCCGGTGGTCTCCGGCCGTCCCCTGACGATGGAGGAACTCCGCCAGGACTACGGATTCGTGCTGTACGAAGCCGATCTGCCGGATGCCGGACCGGCCTTGCTCGAACTGGAGCAGGTACGGGACCGTGCGCAGGTCTTCCTCGACGGCCAGCCCGTGGGGGTACTGGAGCGGGAGGGGCACGAGCACTGCCTCACCTTCACGGTCCCGCGGCCCGGCAGCGTCCTGACCGTCCTCGTCGAGAACCAGGGGCGCGTCAACTACGGCCAGGGCATTCACGACCGCAAGGGGCTGCTCGGTGGCGTCCTGCTGAACGGGGCCCCGCTCGACGTATGGACCAGCCGTCCGCTGCCGCTCACCTCGCTCGACGACGTCCCGTTCGGCACCGGGCGGGCCACACCGACCGGACCGGCCTTCTACCGCGGCACCTTCGAGGCGGACCGGACGGCCGACACCTTCCTCCACCTCGACGGGTGGACGAAGGGCAACGCCTGGGTCAACGGGTTCGCCCTCGGACGCTATTGGTCGCGCGGCCCGCAGCGCTCGCTGTACGTACCCGGCCCGGTGCTGCACGAGGGCGTGAACGAAGTCGTCGTCCTCGAACTGCATGCACCCGGCCGCGACAGGAAGGTCGCCTTCCGGGGCGTGCCCGACCTCGGGCCGGTGGAGGACTGACCGCCCCGGCGGCCGTGTGCGGCCGGGACCCACGTCGTGGGTTCGCGCGGCCGCACCGGTGCCGGGTCGGGACGGGGCGGGACGGGTGCGGGGCGGGGTCAGACGGCTGAGCGCCGCCACTTCTGGTTGTCGCCGCCGTTGCACGTCCACTGGACGAGGGGGGCGCCGTCGTTGCGCGACTGGTTGGTGACGTCGAGGCACTTGCCGCTGTGCTGGGCGACGAGCCGCATGCCGCTCGCGTCGGCCTGGGCCGGCTTCCACCTCTGTCCGGGGGTGTCGCCGCAGGTGGTCTGGATGACCTCGGCGCCGTCGTCGGGGGACGCGTCCCGGACCGCGAGGCACTTCCCGCTGTGGCGGAGCATGATCCGCACCGTGCCGGCTCCCGCGCCCTGGAACCACACCTGCTGGTTGACGCTGCCCGTCGCGCAGGTCCACTGGATCAGGCGGGCGCCGTCGCTCACCGACCAGTCGGCGGCGTCGGCACACTTGCCGCTGTGCAGGGCGGTCAGGGTGTTCCAGTCGCCGGTGCCCCGCACGGTGCCGGCTTCCGTCGAGACGATGATCTGCGGGTAGTAGTCCATCGACAGCGTGGTCTTGGTCGGGAACTTCAACGGGAGCCAGATGTACTGCGAGTCGTTGACCGTACCGCCCATGGAGTTGCCCCAGCGGTCGCCCATGTACAGGTAGTCGGTGACACCGGACGTGCCCTCGACGGGCAGCACGAAGGCCGTCTGCGAGCCGTAGGTCCTGCTGTCTCCGAGGTCGCGCAGCGAGCTCCAGGTGCCGGTGATGCTGGAGGCCGTGCCGTACTTCTGCTGGTTGGGGGACCAGCCTGTGGCGCCGGACGTCACCAGGAAGTAGACGCCGTCCCGTTTGAACATGGCCGGCGCCTCGCGCCACTGGCCGGCCCACAGCTTCTGCACCTGGCTCTCGATGCCGGTGTAGTCCGCGGTCAGGCGGTAGACGTGGAGGTCGGCGTTCTCGTTGGCGGCCGAGATCATGTAGCCGGTGCCGTCGGTGTCCACGAAGGTGGTGATGTCACGGGACATGTGGCCGAGCGGCCGGAAGCTCCCGCGCCACGTGTAGTTCCCGTCGACCGTGGCGGAGACGGCCACGGCGGCCTGGGCCTCGCTGTAGTCGGTGGCGCTGCCCTCCTTGTGCATCCACATGACGAACTGCTGCGTGGCGCGGTTGTACATCACCTTGGGACGCTCGATGTTGGCGGTGGCCAGCTGGGGGTCCGTGGCCTGGGAGAGGACGTGGCCGCGGAACTCCCACGTACTGAGGTCGAGGGAGCGGTACGCGGAGACGTACCTGAAGCTGTTGTCGGGATTCCGGTCCTCTCCGAACCAGTAGTAGTACTCCTCCACCTTGATGACCCCGCCGCCATGGGCGTGTACGGGCCGCCCGGCGGGATCGGTGAACTGCGTCGCGTTGGTGACGGTGACGGGCGCGGGTGAGGCCGCGGCGGTTCCGAGGCCGCCGAGGAGGCTCGCGAACAGGGCTGCCACGAGGGCGAACAGGACGGTGAGACGCGGGGGGTGACGGCGCATGGGTACCTCGTTGCTGGCTGGCGGGTGGGAGAGGTGGGTGCGGGTGCGGATGGGCGTGCCCGGCCGCGGAACCGGCGGGCATACGGACGGGCGCCAGTGAAGCGGGTGTTTCACCGCTGTGATGTTTACGTAAACATCCAGTGGTTGGCTGAGAGTCTGGGAGCCGCGCCGGGGCGTGTCAAGCATGCGGACGTGAATCGCCGCAACCGGGTCCGAGCGTCGGCCCCCCGGACAACTGCGGCAGTACCGGCCCGGGTTGAGCGGGTGCCTGAGCATCGGGCTCCTCGCGCCGCCCGTCCCGATGTGGGGGCGAGCGCGGTGGCGCGGCTTATTTTTCGGCCGGCGGTGGCAAGATGCTTGACGCTCCCGAGGGGGAGTGTCACGATCGCGCTAACGATGATTACGTAAACATCTCTCATCAGGTCCTGCCCCATGAGGCCGATTCCGGCCCCGGAGGCCGTCGCTTCCCTCCGTTGCGGACCTGTAGGTCACTGACGCAAGGACCCACCATGACGCTCCTGCCGGCACCGGCAAAAGCAGTCTCTCCACCCCGTTCCCGGTCACGCGGACGTCGCAACGCCCTCGTCGGCTGGGGGTTCGCCGGACCGTTCGCGGCGGTGTTCACCCTCGTCTTCCTGGCTCCGATCGGGTACGCCTTCTACCTCAGCCTGATGCGCGACCGCCTCATCGGGGGCACCTCCTTCGTCGGCGCTGACAACTACGTACAAGCGCTGAGCGATGCGCGGTTCTGGGAGGGATCGGCCCGAGTCGGGCTCTTCCTGCTCATCCAGGTGCCGCTCATGCTGGGGATCGCGTTGCTCGTCGCGCTCGCCATCGACAGCGGCCGGCTGTACGGCAAGGCCTTCTTCAGGGTGGCCGTCTTCCTGCCCTACGCCGTTCCGGCCGTGGTGGCCAGCCTGATGTGGGGGTTCATCTACGGCGCCAGGTTCGGCCTGGTGGGCAATCTGAACGACGCCTTCGGCCTCGCCCTGCCGGATCCGCTCTCCCCGTCCCTGGTGCTCGCCTCCATAGGAAACGTCGTGACCTGGGAGTTCGTCGGCTACAACACCCTGATCTTCTATGCCGCCCTGAAGGTGGTTCCGCGCTCGCTCTACGAAGCGGCGGCCATCGACGGAGCCGGGGAGTGGCGCATCGTCACCGCGATCAAACTGCCGGCCATCCGCAGCGCAGTGGTGATCGCGACGATCTTCTCGATCATCGGCAGCTTCCAGCTCTTCAACGAGCCCAACATCATGCAGAACCTCGCTCCCAACGCCATCACGAGCGACTACACCCCGAACTTGTACACGTACTCCCTGGCGTTCGCCGGGCAACAGCACAACTACGCGGCGACCATCGCCATCGTGATGGGCGTCTTCACCGCGGTCATCGCCTACGCGGTGCAGCTCCGCGGCATGCGGAAGGGCTGAGGACATGATCACGGACCCCACCGGCGACACGATGGAGCGCACCGTCCGCGACGCGGACGCGGGTACCGCTCCCGCCGCGTCGAAGCGGACCCGGGCCGCCGCGACGTCCGGAGCGGCGTCGCCGCGGCGCCGCCGGCCCCACACCCCTCTCAACCCCCGGCCCAGCATTCCGCTGACCCTGCTGACCGGGCTGGTCCTCGCCTACACCCTCCTTCCTCTCGTGTGGCTGGTCATCAATGCGACCAAGAACCAGGAAGACCTCCTCGACTCCTTCGGCCTGTGGCTCGGCAAGGACTTCCAGCTCTGGGACAACGTCTCCCGCACGCTGACCTACGACGACGGCGCCTTCGTCCGCTGGACGCTGAACACGCTGCTGTACGTCGCCGCCGGCGCGGGCGGCGCGACGCTGCTGGCCGTCCTCGGCGGATACGCGCTGGCCGTATACGAGTTCCCCGGCCGCCGTGCCGTCTTCGCCGTCGTCATCGGTGCCGTGGCCGTGCCCGGCACGGCACTCGCCGTGCCCACCTTCCTGATGTTCAGCGGCATGGGCCTGGCCAACACCCCCTGGGCGGTGATCATCCCGTCGCTCGTCTCGCCCTTCGGGCTCTACCTGATGTGGGTGTTCACCGCGGAAGCGGTACCCACCGAACTGCTCGAAGCCGCCCGCATCGACGGCGCGGGCGAGCTGCGCATCTTCTTTCGAATCGCCCTGCCGCTGCTGATGCCGGGAACGGTGACGGTGCTGCTCTTCTCCATGGTCGCGACCTGGAACAACTACTTCCTGCCGCTGATCATGATCAAGGATCCGGACTGGTACCCCCTCACCCTCGGCCTCAACGCGTGGAGCGCCCAGGCCAGGACCGCGGGCGGCGAGCCCGTCTTCGACCTCATCATCACGGGATCCCTGCTCACCATCGTTCCGATCGTGGCGCTCTTCCTCCTGCTCCAGCGCTACTGGCAGTCAGGTCTGGCCGCCGGCAGCGTCAAGGAGTGAAGAGCCCCGGCTCCGGCCTCGCCCCGACCCCCCTCATCCGCACACCGAATCAGGAGCTCCACCGATGAGAACGAAGAACCCCCGACGGATGTTCGCCGCCGTCGCCGCGACGTACGCCCTGGCCCTCGGTGCCACGGCCTGCGGTTCGCCGGACCAGGGAACCGACGGCAGCGCCAAGGACGTGGCGTCCGCACTCGAAGCCGGCGGCAAGGTGACGGTGTGGGCCTGGGAGCCGACCTTGAAGAAGGTGGCCGCCGACTTCGAGAAGAAGTATCCGAAGGTGGACGTCGAGCTCGTCAACGCGGGGACGGGTGACAAGCAGTACACGGCCCTGCAGAATGCCATCGCCGCCGGCTCGGGAGCCCCTGACGTGGCCCAGGTCGAGTACTACGCGGTCGGCCAGTTCGCCATCGGCAAGTCCCTGGAGGACCTCTCGGGCTACGGTGCGTCCGCCCACGACCGGGCCTTCACCACCGGTCCCTGGAGCGCGGTCAAGTACGGCAAGGGAATCTACGCCCTGCCCATGGACTCCGGACCCATGGCGCTGTTCTACAACAAGAAGGTCTTCGACCAGCACGGCATAGCCGTCCCCACGACCTGGGACGAGTACGTCGAAGCGGCGCGAGCCCTGCACAAGGCGGACCCGAAGCTCTACATCACGAACGACACCGGGGACGCGGGCGCCACCACCAGCCTGATCTGGCAGGCGGGCGGGCGCCCGTACAAGGTGGAGGGGACCGAAGTCGGCATCGACTTCGGTGACACGGGCACGGCCCGGTACACGGGGACCTGGCAGAAGCTGATCGACGAGCGACTGCTCGCGCCGGTCACCTCTTGGAGCGACGAGTGGTACAAGGGTCTGTCGGACGGCAGCATCGCCACCCTGTCCACAGGGGCTTGGATGCCCGCCAACTTCGTCTCGGGTGCACCGGCCGCGTCGGGGGACTGGCGCGTCGCGCCCCTCCCGCAGTGGACGAAGGGCGCCACGGTGGGCGCGGAGAACGGCGGCAGCTCCCTCGCCGTGCCGAAGGCCTCGAAGAACAAGGCGCTGGCCTATGCCTTCATCGAATACGCGACCACGGGAGCCGGGGCCACGGCCCGCGCTTCCGAGGGCGCCTTCCCCGCCACGCGTGCGGACCTGGAATCGCAGGCCTTCCTGGACACCCCGTTCCCCTACTTCGGGGGGCAGCAGGCCAACCGGATCCTGGCCGACGCGGCCCGGAACGTCGGCACGGGCTGGTCGTACCTGCCCTACCAGGTGTACGCGAACTCCGTCTTCAACGACACCGTGGGCAAGGCGTACGTCTCCTCGACGACCCTTGCGCAAGGGCTGGAGGCCTGGCGGGCGACCAGCGCCAAGTACGGCGCCGATCAAGGGTTCACCGTGACCGAGTAGTGCGCGGGCGGCGGGGGTCGGCGGCGGACGTGCCGCGCCTCCGCCGCCTTGTCTGCCATGCCCGGTCGTACGGCATGGCAGCATGCCGGCATCCCGGCATCCCGGCATCCCGGCATTACCGCCTGTTGAATTCTGTGCAGTTACTTTCGATTCTGATGGAAACTGGGCAGAATGGGGGCATGAGTCATCAACCCCGGCATGACCGCTACGCGTCCATGACCTACCGTCGCCCCGGCCACAGCGGGGTGCGGTTGCCCGCGGTCTCGCTGGGCCTGTGGCACAACTTCGGTGACACCCGGCCGTTGGAGGTGCAGCGTGCGGTGCTGCGCCGCGCCTTCGACCGGGGCGTCACGCATTTCGACCTGGCGAACAACTACGGGCCGCCGTACGGGAGTGCGGAACGCAACTTCGGCCGCCTGTTCGCGCAGGACCTCAAGCCGTACCGGGACGAGCTGTTCATCGCGTCCAAGGCCGGCTACGACATGTGGCCGGGGCCGTACGGGGACGGCGGCAGCCGCAAATACCTGCTGGCGAGCCTGGACCAGTCGCTGCGGCGGATGGGCCTGGAGTACGTGGACGTGTTCTATTCGCACCGCTACGATCCCGAGACCCCGCTCCGGGAGACGATGGGGGCGCTGCACACGGCGGTGCGCTCCGGCCGGGCGCTGTACGCCGGCATCTCCAACTATCCCGCCGAGCGGCACCGCGAGGCGGTGGAGATCCTGCGCGATCTGGGCACGCCCCTGCTGTTGAACCAGGCCCGCTATTCGATCCTCGACCGCGCGCCGGAGGGCGGGCTGCTGGACGCCGTGGGTGACACCCGAACGGGTCTGATCGCCTATTCGCCGCTGGCGCAGGGCCTGTTGACGCATCGCTACCTGTCCGGTGAGGTGCCCGCCGGGTCGCGTATGTCCGTCGGGCACTTCCTCAAGGAGGAGGCGCTGTCCGACTCCAAACTGGAGCGGTTGCGGACGCTGGCCAGGCTGGCGGAGCGGCGCGGGCAGAGTCTGGCGCAGCTGGCGCTTTCCTGGGTGCTGCGCGACGCGCGAGTGGTGTCGGTGATCATCGGTGCGAGCGGCGTGGCCCAGCTGGACCAGAACCTCGACGCGCTGAATGCCGGGCCGCTCTCGCGGGAGGAGCTGGCGGAGATCGACGTGGTGAGTCGCTGAGCCGGCCGCGACGGTGGGCGGGAGCCGGCGGCGATGGCGGTGTTGGGCCAGCGCATCGTCGACGAGATCGAGCCGATGTGTGGCCGAAGCCGGCGGGCTCGGGCGTGCGGTGCGGGGGCATCGTCCCAGCTCGGGCCCGAAGCCGGCCGAGGAGGCGGCGCCGCGCCCCCTTGACGCCAGGCTCCCGCAACGGACAGCCTGCTTCCGGCTCGTGGTTGATATTGTTCAAATGCGTTGGAGTATGGTCGCTTCCGCCGTGCCGGCGAAGCACGCCGCTCGCTCGGTAGCCGCGCTTCTCGGCCCGGCTCGCATCACCTGAGGTCAGCCAAGTTCGAGCCTGTCGACGTCCCCCAATGCCCCAGGAGGCACCCCATGGACAAGGCCACCCACCGCACCATCGCCGTCATGGCGGCGATGATCGGCATCACGCTGGGGCTCACCGGCCCGGCGGGCGCAGCGCCCCACACGCGACCGGCCGGCAACGCGTCGGCGGGCACGTTGGTCAGCAGGACCGGCACGTCCGTCACCGTCACCGCCGCAGTGGGCGTGAGCAACACGATCTCCTTATGGCGCACCGGAGACGTGATCCGGGTGAGGGACACGGGCGACTTCGTGGTCGGCACGGGAGGCTGCACGGCGGTCGGTGCCCATGAGGCCGTCTGCCCCGGAGCCGGCGGCCTCACCGAGCTCGTCGTCGACGCGGGCGACCAGTCCGACGACATCACGTCCTCTCTCGCGACTACGGGTGCGACGCTCACGGGCGGCTCGGGCGACGACAGCCTCTACGGCGGGGACGCGAACGACACGCTGGAAGGCGGTGAAGGCGCCGACTTCCTCTCCGGTGGAGCCGGTAACGACACCCTCATCGGCTCCAGCGGCCGGGACCGGATCCTCGGAGGCGACGGAAACGACTCGATCGAGGGCCGGAACGGCTCCGACTTCATCGACGCGGGCGCGGGCAACGACGTGGTCGACGGTGGCAACGGCAACGACCAGGTGACCGCCGGCCCCGGCAACGACTTCGTCGACGGGGGGACGGGCCGGGACAGCCTCGACGCCATCGACGGGATCGGCGGCAACGACCGCATCCAGGGCGGAGCACAGACCGACACCTGCCGAGCGGACCGGGGTGACAGCGTCACCGCGTGCCCGTGACGGGTCCGCACGAAAGCCCGGGACCAGTGTCGAGGGGTCGGGGTCCGCATCGTTCGGGACCCGCAGGCCCCGGCTGAACCGGTGTCCCGCCGGGGCGAGGACGTTCCCGGGACACGAGAGGGGCCCGAGCCGCGGGGCGACGGCTCGGGCCCTCGCTCACAGCACCACGAACGCGAACCAGGCCGCGCCCGGGGCGATCACGCACACGCCCGCGCCCCAGCGCAGCAGACCGCTGTACGTCTGCGTCCGCACGGGCTCCGGTGCATTGGCCACCACCAGGGCGCCGTTGGTGGAGAACGGGCTCGCGTCGACGATGGTGGACGCCGAGGCGAGCGCGATGACCAGGCCCGTGGCGGGGATGGAGCCCGAGGCGAGGAACGGGGCCGCGAGCGGCATCAGGGCGCCGAGGATGCCGGTGGTGGAGGCGAAGGCCGACACCACGCCGCCGACGTAGCAGATCAGCAGGGCGGCCAGCAGCGGGACACCGACCGCGGCGATCGTCTCGCCGAGGGAGTCGACGACCCCGAGCTTCTGCAGCAGGGCGATGTACGTGACGATCCCGCAGACCAGCAGCACGACCGGCCAGGCGATCTCCTTCGCGGCCCGCTGGGCCGTCGTGCGGAACACGACGGCCAGGGCCGCGGCCAGCGTGAGCGCGAGCAGGCCCGTGTCCAGCGAGAGGACGGTGGTGCCCAGGACCAGCAGCACCATCGCCACCAGAGTGGCCACCTGCTCGGCACCGAGTACCGGGTCCGGTGCCGCGGTGGAGTCCGCCTCCTGTGCCAGGGCGGGCGCCGTCCCGCGTCGGCGGCCGAAGACGAGCCATGTGATGAACGCGGCGGCCAGGTTGATGCCGAAGGTGCCCCCGAACAGGGCGGCGCCGTCGACGTGCAGGTGGTTCGCGGCGAGGGACGAGTGCACGATGCCGCCCAGGATCCCCGTCGGTGCGAAGCTGCCCGCGGCGGCCCCGTTCACGGCCATCAGCCCGGCGTACAGCGGGCTCATGCCGTTGCGCACGGCGAAGGTGATGCCGATGGGTGCCACGATCGCGACCGCCGCCGGGGAGGCCGCGCCGGTGGCGCACAGCAGGGTGGCGAGCAGGAACAGCAGCCATGGCACCACCGCGACGCGGTGGCCGGCGGCCCGGACCGCGGAGTGGACCAGCCAGTCCACCGTGCCGTTGGTGCGGGCGATGCCGAACAGGAAGGTGACGGCGACGAGCACGACGAACATGTCCGCCGGAAAACCCGCCAGCACCTCCTTGGCCGGGTGGCCGAGCCACACCACTCCGAGCAGGAAGGTGGCGGCCAGTGCGAGCACGCCCATGTTGAGGCCGGTGACGGAGGCCAGGACGAAGATGGTGGCCAGGACCAGCACGCCTATCAGTTCCGTGGACATGAGGTTCTTCCTTCGGGTGAGTGCTCAAGGGGCGTGTCGATCCAGGCGAGGACCGATGCGGTGTGCTCGCCCAGTGCCGGTACGGACCGCAGCCGTGCGGGGACGCGTCCGGCCACCGTGACGGGAGGTACGAGGCCGGTCAGTTCGCCGACCGGGCTGTCGAACGAGGCCCATCGGCCCCGTGCCCGGAGCTGGGTGTGCTCGCTGAACTCGCTCATGGTGCGCTGCCGCGCGTGCGCGATGCGTGCCTCGTCCAGCCTGGCCACGAGCTCGGCGGCGCTCAGGCCCTCGGTGGTGTCCCGCACGATGGCGTCGAGTTCCTCCCGGTGGGCGACGCGTTCGGCGTTGCCCAGGAACCGGGGGTCGTCCGCGAGGCGCGGCAGGCGGAGCACGACCCGGCAGAAGGCGTCCCACTCGTGGGCGTTCTGGAGGCCGAGCATCACGCTCTGCCCGTCGTCGGTGGGGAACGGGCCGTAGGGGGCGATGGTGGCGTGGCTGGCTCCGGTACGGGCGGGGGAGGTGCCGCCGTAGCGGGTGAAGTACTCGGCGTAGCCCATCCATTCGCCCAGTGCCTCCAGCATGGAGACCTCCAGCGTGGCTCCGCGGCCGGTGCGGGTGCGCTCCAGGAGCGCCGTGAGGATGCCGGAGTAGGCGTACATGCCCGCGCAGATGTCGGCGATGGACAGGCCCACCTTGGAGGGGCTCTGCGGGGTGCCGGTGATGGAGAGCAGCCCGGCCTCCGCCTGCACCAGCAGGTCGTAGGCCTTCCGTTCGCGGTGGGGGCCGGTGCTGCCGTATCCGGAGATGTCGCAGGTGATGAGTGTGGGGCGGCTCGGGGCGAGTTGTGCGCTGCCGATGCCGAGGCGGGCGGCGGCTCCGGGAGCGAGGTTCTGGACGAGGACGTCGGCCCGGTCGACGAGCGCCCGCAGTTGCCGGTTCCCCTCGGGCGAGCGCACGTCGAGCTGGACGCTCTCCTTGCCGCGGTTGAGCCACACGAAATGGCTCGACATGCCGCGCACGGTGCGGTCGTAACCGCGGGCCAGGTCTCCGGTGCCAGGGCGTTCGATCTTGATGACACGGGCGCCGAGATCGGCCAGCTGACGGGTCGCGAACGGTGCGGCGACCGCCTGTTCGAGGGAGACGACGACGAGGCCGCGCAGTGGTTGGTCCTCCGGTCCGTCGCAAGGTTCGTCGAGGCCGTGCGGGGGATGCGGCTCGGGCATGGAGTGCCTCCGGAGGACGGTCGGGGATGTGTGGGGAAACTGTCCGCCGTCCGTGAACCGGTGTGAAATGACGAAAGGAACGCCGCCTCATGCGCGCCGTGCATGGGACGAGACGACGGCAAAGTCATGCCCGCCGCGCATGGCGCATGACGCATTCGGTCATTTCACAACTCCGCGCGGCATTCCGAAGATGAGAGCATGACGAACGAGAACCTCAGCCGCCCCGACCCCCACCACCAGTACCGCGCCCCGGCAGGAGGCTGGCAGGGCCGCTACTTCGAGGACTTCGAGGTGGGGGACGTGTACCGGCACCCCCTCGGCCGGACCGTCCTGGAGACGGACAACTCGTGGATGACGCTCCTCACGCAGAACACCGCACCCCTGCACTTCGACCGGCACTACTCGGCGCAGACGGTGTGGGGCCGGCCCCTGGTCGACTCCACCTTCACGCTGGCCCTGGTGACCGGGCAGAGCGTCACGGACGTCTCCCAGCACGTGATGGCGAACCTGGGATGGGACCGGGTGCGCCTGCCGAACCCGGTGTTCGAAGGCGACACCATCTACTCGCAGTCGGAGGTGTTGTCCGCACGGGCCTCTTCCAGCAGGCCGGACGTCGGCATCGTCCGCGTGCGCACGATCGGATTCAACCAGGACGGCGTCATCGTCATCACCTTCGAGCGGACGCTCATGGTGTACCGGCGCGGGCAAGGGCCTTCGTTCGATGCCGTGCAGCCCGTGTGGGACGAGCGCTCCAGGGCCGCGGCGGGCCTCGACGGCTGACATGCCCGTCGCGCGGAGGGGAGCGGCGGGGAAGGGGCGCGGCACACGGACTCTGTTGGTTAATGCCTGGCCCCTCCGCGTGACGTTGGCCTTCACCGCCCTGTTGTGGGTGGTGAAGGCCAATTTCGCGTCCGGGGAGGGCGTCGGTGTCGTTGCGTGTGGTGGGGTTGGGGAAGATTCCGGCGGAGACCGAGCGGGTGGCGCGGATGGTGTGTCCTCGTGGTTCTTTCGCGATGAGGTTGCGGGACGAGTTCGGCGAGGTCTTCTCGGGGGAGGCGTTCGCCGTCCTGTATCCCGAGCGGGGGCGCCCTGCGGTCGCACCCGGGGTGTTAGCCCTGGTCACGGTGTTGCAGTTCGCCGAAGGGTTGTCTGACCGGCAGGCGGCGGACGCAGTGCGCACACGGATCGACTGGAAGTACGCGATCGGCCTGGAGCTGACTGACGCCGGGTTCGACTACTCGGTACTCAGCGAGTTCCGGTCCCGGCTGCTGGCAGGAGAGAAGGCCGGCGAGGTCTTCGACCTCGTCCTGCGGCTGGCCAGGGAACGGGGCCTGCTGAAGACAGCGGGGCGGCAGCGGACCGACTCCGCGAAAGTGCTGGGGGCGATCACGGGCCTGAACCGGCTGGCACTGGTCGGGGAGAGCCTGAGGGCTGCCCTGAACGCGATCACGGCCGTGGCGCCGGAATGGCTGGCCGGCAGGGTGGATCTGGAATGGTTCGACCGCTACGGCCACCGGGTCGAGGAGGCTCGGTTGCCCAAGAGTAGGGACAAGCAGCGCGCCTGGACGGTGCAGGTCGGCGCGGACGGTATGCGGTTGATGGCCGCGGTCTTCGCGCCTGACGCGCCACGCGAGGTGAGGATGCTTGGGCCGGTGGAGACCCTTCGGCAGGTCTGGGTGAAGAACTACCAGGTCAGTGAGGGTCAGGTGTGTTGGCGGGAGGAGAAAGACCTGCCGCCGGGAAGATTTCAGCCCTGTTCGCCCTACGACCTGGATGCCCGCCGAGGTTCCAAGGCCGGTTCCGGGTGGGCCGGCTATCTGATCCAGCTGACCGAGACCTGCGAGCCGGACGCGCCGAACCTGATCACGCACGTCGCGACCACCGACGCGTCAGTCAACGACTCCAAGATGACCCAGAGCATCCAGGCAGACCTGGCCGCCCGCGGGATGCTGCCCGCCATCCACCTGGCCGACGCAAACTACATCGACGGCAGCAACATCCTCGCCGCCGAGAACTGGGTGTCGAACTGCGGGACCAATTCAGAAGAACACCACGGTCCAGGCGAAAGGAAGGTTCGCGACCGACGCCTTCAGCGTCGACTGGAACCTCCAACAGGTGACGTGTCCCAACGGGGTCACCACCGGACAGTGGTATCCACGCACCAACTCCAGCGGCATTGAAGTCGTCCGGGTCCGCTTCCGTCACACCGAGTGTCGCCCCTGCCCCGACCTGCGTTCATGCGTCGGATCGGCCACCGGCCAGCGCCGCGAGATCATGTTGCGGCAGCACGACGAACACCACGCGATCAAGCAGAACCGCGCCGCCCAGCAATCCCACGAGTGGCGCGAACGCTACAAACAGCGCAACGGCATTGAGGCCACCGTCCCAAGGAGTACGCGCCTACGGCATGCGCCGGTCCCGCTACCGCGGCCAGCCCAAGACCCACCTTCAGCACTTATTCGCTGCCGCAGGGATGAACCTCTCACGGTTCAACCACTGGGCCAGCGGCACACCACGAATCGGCACCCGCATCTCCCGCTTCGAAGCGCTGAGGCCCACCGCCTGACGGCGACGGGCCTCACCCAAGGAGCCAGGCATCAACCAACAGGGCTGCCACTGCCTGGCGAAATGACGTTGAGCAGCGCCCCAAGAGTCTCCTGGAGAGCCTCGCTGATGACGTCGACGTTGCTGGGGGAGGGAACGGCTCGGGTTGCAGCCTGGGCCGGGATCGCTGCTGACGACATCAGGGCCAGCGCCATAGCGCCGACGCTTACACACTTGATGAGTGATTTCTTCACACAGTGATCAACTATGCAGGGCTTCCAGAGTTACGCCCCTTCGGTCATCGTGCACCGGCTGGAGTAGGCCGCTACATGGGCCCCGGCAGCTCGGGCTCATCACAAGGCGCCTTGGAAGGCAAGCCGTTGCACTTCTGAGGCACACCACGAATCGGCACCCGCATCTCCCGCCTCGAAGCACTGAGGCCCACCGCCTGACGGCGACGGGCCTCACCCAAGGGGCCAGGCATTAACCAACAGAGTCACACGGCCGCGCCCCTTCGCGCACCGGCCCTCCACGGCGCGGCCGGTCATCCCCGGCGCGGCGCCGGTCATCCCGGGCGGTCACCCGTCGTACGTACCGACCGTCGATCCCCGGCCCCGCCCACAGCGGGTGCCGGGGCGCCGGGGGGACCGCCCTACGCGCCCGCCACCCCGGCGAACTCCAACAGGTCGCGGGCGTACTCCAGACGGGGCCGGTCGATCATCTCCCCGTCCACGCGGACAGCGGCGCCCTCGCTGTGGGCGGCCTGGTCAAGCACCCGACGGGCCCAGGCGAGCTGCTCCGGCGCGGGGCCGTAGGCAGCGTTCACGGCGGCCGTCTGCGCCGGGTGGATGCAGAGCTTGCCGGTGAATCCGCCCGCCCGGCTCGCGTCCGCTTCGGCGCGCACCGCGGCGAGATCGTCCAGGTGCATGGCGGGTCCGTCGATGGGACCGCGCAGCCCCGCCGCCCGGCTGGCGATCACCAGCCGGGTACGCGGGTAGGCCCACGCTTCGGGCGCGTCGCCCAGTCCGGTCTCACGGCGGAAGTCGGCGACGCCGAAGGCGAGGGCGAAGGTCGCCCTCGCCTGGGCGATGGCGAAGGCGTTCTCCATGCCGAGCGAGGTCTCGACCAGGGCGACGACGGGTGTTCCCGCCGGCAGCAGGGCAGCCGTCGCGGAGACGTGCTCGGCGTGCTCGGCCTTGGGCAGCATCACTCCGACCAGGGACGGCAGGCCGGCGACGGCCTCCAGATCGTCGCACCAGTGTTCACTGGTGCGGTCGTTGATCCTGACCCATACGGGTGCGCCGACGGCGCCGCGCCGGGTGAGCCGGTCGCGGGCGAACGCCTTGCGGCCCGGGGCGACGGCGTCCTCCAGGTCGAGTACGACCGCGTCCGCTCCGGGCCTGCCCGGGCGCGTGTTCGGGAGGCTGTCCGGGTGGCTGTCCGGGTGGCTGTCCGGGTGGCTGTCCGGGCGCGGGTAGCGCTCGGGGCGGTCCGCCGGGGTGAACAGCCACGAGCGGGCCTGCCGGGGTCCGAGGACCATCACATCCCCCCGCGGGTGCCGGGGGTGGTGAGCCGCAGGTCGGCCCGGACCGCGTGCCGTCCTTCGGACAGCGTGGTCTCGACCCGGTCGGCGAGCAGGCCGACGATCGCGAGTCCCCGACCGCATTCCCCGGTCGGCCGGTTCGCCGATGCGGACCGCCGGACGGCGGAGAGGCCGCCGAGGTCGCATACGTCGATGCGGAGCGTCGCGCCCTCCAGGGAGAGCCGCATGGCCAGCTCGGCGCGCCCGTACTGGGCCGCGTTGGCGCCCAGTTCACCGATGATCAGGACGGCGGACTCGCGGTCCGAGGCGGCCACGCCCCAGGAGCCCAGCAGGGCCGAGGCGAAGTGACGCACCTCGGAGACCATGTTCTTCTCGGCGGCCACGCAGACCACACCCTGACGGGACGCGGTGCGCGCGGGCGCCGATGTGCGGGCCGCCTCGGGAGTGCCCGCCCGGAGCGCCGGACCCGTTGCCGGGTGGCGGTTCCCGCAGGATCGCGAAGCGTCGACGGTGCTGTTGGTACCCATGACGCAATCCTCGGACCGCCGCCTCGCCCTGTGAAATGACGCGTTTCCGGCGACTTCATGCGCTTCACGCATCACCCCAGGTGACGGGGTGGTGCCGAGCGGTTCACTCCTCGCCGTGCTCCGCGGTGGAGCGGATGTAGTCGTAGAACCGAGCCACCACCTCCGCGCGCGGCCCCCCGGCCGGCACGATCACTCCGATCGTCCGGAACGCCCCGGGGTCGGTGAGCGGTACGGACACGGTGCGCCCGTGGTGAGCGGTCACGTCACCGGTGGCGGGCACCACGGCGACCCCGAGCCCGGAGGCCACGAGTGAGCGCAACGTGCTGAGCTCCGTGGACTCCATGACGATCCGCGGCGTGAAGCCCGCCGCCTCGCACAGCCGGTCGGCCACCTGGCGCAGGCCGAATTCCGGTTGCAGTGCGAGGAACGACTCGGTGGCGAGCTCGGCCACCTGCACGCGGTCGCGGGACGCGAGTTGGTGGTCGGCGGGCACGAGGAGGACCAGCCGCTCGTCCCGGAGCGGTGTCCAGTGCAGAGAGTCGTCCGCGGGGCGCGGGCTGGTGACCCCGAGGTCCAGCCGGCCGCGCCGCACCCCGTCGACGACGGCGTCCGCAGCGCTCCCTCTCAGTTCGAACGTGGTCGCGGGGGCGATCCGGTGGTACCCGGCGAGCAGTCCGGGGACCAGCCAGGTGCCGTAGGAGTGAAGGAAGCCGAGGGCGATGGTGCCGGTGTCGGGATCGATCAGCGTGGCGATGCGCTGTTCGGCGCGGTCGATCTCGCTGATGGCGCGCACGGCGTGCGCCCGGAACACCTCGCCGTACTTGTTCAGGTGAAGCCGGTTCTGGCGGCGGTCGAACAGCGGCACGCCCACCCGCTTCTCCAGGCGCGCGAGCGCCCGGGACAGGGTGGGCTGGGCGATGTTGAGGCGCTCGGCCGCGGAGGTCACGTGCTCCGACTCGGCAAGAGCCACGAACCACTGCAACTCTCTGATCTCCATGAGGCACACCCTATGTGCGGTACGGGATCCGGCCGTGGCAGCCGCCGGACACGAGGACCGTGTTCACCGCCGGCCGCCGGGCCACAGGCGCTGCGACGTCCCCGGCCGGGCGCTGCCCGGCGCGACCTCGGGGGAGTGGGCCGGCGCAGCGAGGGTGTGCAGACCGGGGCCGCTGAGGGAACCGGCGCGGTCGACCATCAGTACGCGCAGGCACCGCTCGGCGGCCGCGTCGGCCGGTGTGACGACGACCAGGCACTGTTCGGCCCCGTCCAAGGTGGCCAGGGTGTCGTAACGCACCGCCAGGTCGCCGACGGAGGGATGTCTGATCCGCTTGGCCCCGTGGGCCCGTTGCCTGACCGTGTGGTCGTCCCACCACTGCGCGAACTGCGAGCTGCCCGCACGCAGTTCCCCGATCACCTCCACCAGCCGGGGGTCCTCGTGGTGGCGCCCGAGAGTGGCTCGCAGATTGCCCACCGTCTCCCGGGCCACATGAGCCCAGTCCAGCTGCATGTCCCGCACGCGGGGCGACAGGAAGAGCATGCGGGCCACGTTGTCCGTGTCGCCGCTGCCGAAGTCCTCGCCGAACAACGCGGCGGCGGCGCTGTTGTGGGCCAGGACGTCGAGCCTGAAGTCGACGACGTAGGCGGGAAGGAGCGGGATCCCGGCCAGCAGGACGCGCAGCGACTGGCTCACCGGCAGACGCACGGGGCGGGGCCGGGGCGCCGGTACCCGGCCCCGGGCGATCACGTGCAGGTGCTCGCGTTCCACGGACGACAGGCGCAGTGCCCGCGCCAGGCCGTCGAGCACCGCCGTGCCGGGCTCGCCCGCCCGACCCTGTTCCAGCCGGACGTACCACTCCACGCTGACGGCCGCCAGCTGGGCGACCTCCTGGCGCCGCAGTCCCGGTGTGCGGCGACGCCCCAGGCTCGGCAGGCCCACGTCGTCCGGCCGCAGCCGCGCCCGCATGGCACGCAGGAACTGTGCCAGCTCCTCGTTCCGCTCTGTTCGACGATCCACCACACCCCATCATCACCCGACACCACGGCCCGCTGTCCACGGCGCAGCATGGCACCGCGGATACCACCATCCGCACGGCCTTCCAGGGTGCCCGCCCGGGTGCGGACCATCGATCCACCACTCACCGTCTCCAGGAGGAACCGATGAAGAAGTCCCTGCTCACCGGCGCTGCCGCGGCCGTCGTCGCGGGTGTCGCACTCACCGCGGGCGTGGCCTTGACCGCTCCCGAAGGACACAAGGCCGCCGGACCCGCGACCGTTCGGACGGCCTATGGCTACTCCGAGATCCGCAAGGGCGTACCCGATTCCGCGCAACGATTCACGGTGACGAGCCCCGACGTGAGCGACGGCGGGGAATTCCCGGCCGACACCTGGGCCGACGCCTTCGGCTGCACCGGAGGCGACCGGCAGATTCGGCTCTCGTGGAGGGACGCGCCGCGGACCACCCGCAGTTTCGCGATCACCATGTTCGATCCGGACGCGCCCACCGGAGCCGGATTCTGGCACTGGCTCGTCTGGGACATCCCCGCCGACCGGACCGGTGTGGACTCCGCACTGCCGGCCGGGGCGGTGGCCGGCACCGCGGACTCCGGAACGAGCGGGTATCTGGGACCCTGCCCACCGAGCGGCGACATCGCGCACCACTACGAGATCAACGTCTACGCGCTGGACGTGCCGACGCTCAACCTGGCCGCGACCACGCCGCCCACCGTCGCGGCCTTCACCATGTCCGGCCACGTCATCGGGCAGGCGCGGATCACGCCCACCGCCCGCCGCTGACCACCCCCGAACTCGCCTCCCTGAGGCAGGGGGACGGGCGCGGAGGTTCGAGGCCGCGGTGGTCGCCGCGCCCCTTCCGCGGCATGGTGCAGGGCGTCGGGGGCCTGTGCCGGGTGTGGTTCGAGGTTCAGCCGAATCGGGATGCGCTGCTCTGCGCGACAGTTGCATACTCGCCGGATGGCCTTGTTCTCCGGTCGGTTCCGGGATCCGCGCAGCAGCGAGTACGACTTCATCAGCTCGATCATGGTGCGATGCCCCGGTTGCGCGAAAGCCGCTCGTGTCGTTCCGGCGCCCGAAGACTCCGATCCCGGCGGTCGGATGCTGTTCAGGCCGCGACGTCTGGTCTGCGGTGGCTGCGGGCTGTCACGGGTGTGGAGCGGTCGTCTCGTCACGCTCTCCCGTGGAACAGCTCAACCCGCGACGGATCCGTACTTCGGCATCCCGCTGTGGCTCCAGGTTGAAACCCGGCATGGGTGGTTGTGGGCCCATAACCTCGAACATCTCGACCTGATCCGCCGTTTCGTGCAGGCGTCGCTGCGAGAGCGGGCGCCCTGGTACGACACGAGACAGAAGATGACGTTGGTGGCCCGCCTTCCGGCATGGATCAAGCGGGCGAAGAACCGGGACGAGGTCCTGCGTGCCGTCAGTCGGGTCCACGCCTCACTGGCTACCGACTGAGCTGCTCAAGAGCATGGGTACGGACGCAGGCTCGTCGCGCACGGAGCAGGGTAAGGACTGGCGCTGCTGGCCGTGACTTCGTGCACGGTGGCTTCGCCACCGGGACCTGCGCCGCCGAAATCGCAGCCGGCGCAGGCCTCACCCACAGCGTGGCGAGCCGTATCAGGAGAAGCCAGGCGAGCAGCCCCGCCTGTTCGTCTTCCTTGCCGTCGTCATCCCGCAGCCCGCAGCCCGCAGCCCGCAGCCCGCATCCCGCAGCCCGCAGATCAGAGCGGTCACCGCCCGAGGCGAGGCCGCGCCGGTGCCTGACCTCGCGGCTTCGACGCCGATACGCGCCCGAAGGCCCTTTGTGGCAGGCGGCGTCCACGGAACCGCATTGCGAGGTGAATGGCGTTCACCTATGGTGGTGAACGCCATTCACCTTCAAGGGGGGTTTCGCGGTGCCCACTGGTTCACCATCCCCATCCACCGATCGCCGCGTCATGGCCGTTCTGGCGGCGGGAGGCATCGTCACGACGCTGGTGCAGACCGCCGTCGTGCCGCTGCTGCCCCAGTTGCCTCGGCTGACCGGCGCGGCGCCGGTCGACGTCGGGTGGGTGGTCACGCTCACGTTGCTGACCGGGGCGGTCGCGACGCCGTTGCTGGGGCGGGCCGGGGACATGTACGGCAAGCGGCGGATGCTTTTGGTCGCGCTCGGTGCGCTCGCCGCCGGGTCGCTGGTGTGCTCGTTGGCCTCCACCCTCCCTTGGCTCTTGGCCGGCCGGGGGTTGCAGGGGGTGGGGGCCGCGGTGGTGCCGCTGTCGATCAGTTTCCTGCGGGGCGTGCTGCCGCCGCATCGGACGGGTTCGTCGGTGGCGCTGATGAGTTCGACGGTGGGGATCGGTGCTGCTCTCGGTCTGCCACTGGCCGCGCTGCTGGTGCAGTTCGCGGACTGGCATGCGATGTTCTGGGCGATGACCGTGCTCTCGGCGGCGGTGCTCGTGCCGGCGTGGTGGGTACTGCGGGAGGAGCCGGTTCGGTCGCCGGGGCGCTTCGACCTGATCGGGGCGTGCGGGCTGAGTGCGGGGCTGGTGCTTCTGCTGCTGGCGTTGTCCAAGGCGGGTGAGTGGGGGTGGGGCAGTCGGCGGGTCCTGGGCCTGTCGGGGGCGGCGCTGCTGATCCTGGCGGGGTGGACCGTCCAGCAGCGCCGGGTGTCGCGGCCGCTCGTGGACGTGCGGCTCGCGATGCGTCCGGCGGTTCTGCTGCCGCATGTGGCCGCGTTGTTGGCCGGGTTCGCGTTCTACGCCAACTCCCTCGTGACCGCGCAGCTCATCCAGACGCCCCGGGCCACCGGGTACGGTCTGGGACTCTCGGTGGTGGCGGCGGGTGCGTGCCTGCTGCCCAGCGGTGTGATCATGGTGTTGTGCGCCTCCTTGTCCGCCCGCCTGTCCGCCGCCCGTGGGGCCAAGGCCACGCTGACGCTGGGCACGGTGGTCATCGCGGCCGGGTACGGGCTGCGCTTCGCCGACAGTCGGCAGTTGTGGGCGGTCATCGCCGGTGCGGCCGTGGTGTCGGTCGGCACGGCGCTCGCCTACTCCGCGCTGCCCATGCTGATCATGCGGGCGGTGCCGCTGGAGCAGACCGCCGCTGCGAACGGCCTCAACGTCCTCATGCGCACCATCGGGCAGGCCCTGTGCAGCGCGGTGATCGCCACCGTGCTGGCGCAGCACACCCGCGTGTTCGCCGGCGCTTCGGGCGAGGCGGTGGCGGCGCCTACCCTGGACGGGTACCGCGTGGCCTTCGCCGCGGCGGGGGCGGTCGCGTTGCTGGCCTGTGCGGCCGCCCGCCTCATCCCGCGCCGACCGAGACCCGCGCCGTCCCCCCTCCAGGAGGCTGAACACGATGCCCGGCCCGAGCTCCGCCTCCCCCCGCAGCGGCCGCCCGCGAAAGACGTCCAGGAATCCGCCGGCACCGGCGCCGGCACCGCCGACGCCCGTCCCGGCACCGGACCGGGCGGCACGACCGCGTGACGCCGACGCGCGGCGCGCGGAGATCCTCGCCGCCGCCCGGCGCGCGTTCGCGCGCCATGCCTACGCCGACACGACCATCGGCGCCATCGCCGATGACGCGGGCGTCAGCCCGGCGCTCGTGATGAAGTACTACGGCTCCAAGGAGCACCTTTTCAACCAGGTCTTCACCTTCGACGCCGACGCCACCGCCCTGTTCGACGCCCCTTTGGACGGGCTCGCCCGGCACATGGTCCTGCACCTGCTCGCTACCCAGCGCGGCCAGACCCGCGACCCGATCCTGCGCATCGCCTTCTCCCGTCACCACCTGGAACTCGGCGGACAGGCCCGGGCCAACTTCCGCACGCAGGTCATCGACGCCCTCGCCGCCCGACTTCCGGGGCCGGACGCCGCGCTACGAGCCGAACTGGCCATCGGCGTCCTGCTCGGACTCGGGGCCCTGTACGCGACCGTCCAGGCCGACCGACTGACGGGCCTGGCTCCCGACGAAGTCGCCGATCTGTACATCCCGCTCCTGCAACCCCTGCTCGACGGCGAGGCTCCGGCGCGTCGCTGACCGGTACGTTCCGTGAACCACCCCGGTGATCTTCCGCCGGGTACGCTCGCTCGCAGCATTGAATCCGGCGTCAGAGGTGCACGCTCCGGCGTGCGTTCCCGGACGCGCGCTTTCCGAACACTGGAGGTTCTCGTGGCCAAGGGCTACTGGGTCAGCGTCTACCGCACCATTTCCGATCCCGAGAAGCTGGCTGCCTACAACGAGCTGGCCGCTGCGGCCGTCAGCGCCGGAGGCGGACGGACCCTCGCCCGCGGCGGGCGGGTCGTCGCCCACGAGGACGGCGTCGCGGAGCGCGTCATCCTGGTCGAGTTCGACAGCTTCGAACAGGCCGTCGCCGCACACGCCGGTGAGGCGTACCAGCAGGCGCTGCACGTCCTGTCCGACGCCGTCGAGCGCGACTTCCGCATCATCGAAGGCGTTTGAGGTGAGTCGGTCGCCGGTGGGGACGCCTACGTGATCACGCCGGTCCGGGCGAGGACAGGCACGCCGACCGGCTCTCCGGCCATCCGGGGAGCCGGCCTCGGTCACCTCCTAGGGGGTGACTGCTAGGCCGATCCCGTCCGAAACACCGCGACCGTCCCGTTCGCCGTATCGACCGCGTACACCTTCGCCGTGGTGTTGTTCGCGGCCAGCGCCCCGAACTGGCGAGACGTGCCGAGCGGAGCCCCCGTCAGCAGCGTGCTGCCGTCGACGATCCCGACGCCGCCCGGCGGCGGGCCGGCACCGACACCCTGTTGCGCGACGAAGATCCTGTTGAAGTTCTTCAGCGTGGTGAGCTTGTGCGCCTGGTTCCCGATGGCGGTCGACGCTCCGCAGACCGGTGCCTGCCCCGCGACCGTCGTTCCGACGATCTTGTCGATGCGGCCCCCGGTGCCGCCGCAGTTCGCACCACCGCTCACGTGGACGTAGACCGCCCCCGCCGCTGAGTTGTACACGGCGGAAAGGGTCGAGGTGGGCGTTCCCACCAGGTCGTTGATCGCTGTCGAACTGCCGTCGCCGGGATTGATGACGATCGTGGTCGCAACGCTCTTCCACGGGCCCGAGGGCTTCTCGGGGTCCGGAACGCACCTCTTGGCGAGGAGGTAGACCAGGTTGCGGCCGGGGTCGACGGCGACGCTGCCACGAGCGCTCTGTCCCACGAGGACGTTCCCGCCGCCGCTGCAGCCCGACTTCGTCGGGAACCACGTCACGACGGAGGCGGCGCGGGCCTGCGCGTCGATGCGGAAGAGGCCGATGCCCGCCGCGCGGCCGTCGCCGGTACCGAGATTCATCTTTGCGAGGTACACGGCGTGGTGCACGGGGTCAAAGGTGAAGTCCACGCCGATGCTCTGGCCCACGAGTCCCCCGTCGGGCAGAGGGATCGCGGTCGCCGACGAGCTGCCGGCCGGGATGTAGGCGACCGCCGAGTTGCTTCCGGTGCCGCCGGCGACGTAGACGTCGCCGTTCTCGGGGGAGACGGCCAGACCGCTGACGGTCGTCGTGTAGCCGCCGACGTAGGTCACTTGGTTGGCCCGGGTCGTGTCGATGACCGCGACGCCGCCCGTACCGCCGACGTAAACCTGGCCCGTGCCGGGGTTGACCGCGATGCGGCTCGGGTTCGACACGACGCCGGAAACGCTGATCGGAGGACCGATCGGGGCGTCGGTCCTGCCGTCGATCACGGTCACGTCGTTGCTGCCGCCGGCCACGACGTACACGCGATCTGCCTTCTCGTCGACCGCGAGGTCGGTCGGGTTGGTGCCCGCCGGGATCGCGTCCGCCGCGCGCTCCGTCGGTGTGGAGTTGTCGTACAGCGTGAAGGACGACTTCTCGCCCCGGCCGCACTTGTTCTCCTCGCCGACCACCACCGTGTTGTAGACCGGTTCGCCGGCCAGCAGCCCGTCGGCCTTCAGGTCATCGACCGTCCCGTAGTGTCCGCGCTTCGCGCAGTAGGACTCCTGCGCTGTGCGCAGGGTGGCCGCGTCCGCGGCGATCGCGTTCTCGCGGCCCTTGTCGCCGATGCCCCTGACGGAGAACACCACGATGAGGGAGAGTACGCCGAGGATCACGATGACCACGAGCAACTCGATGAGCGTGAAGCCGTCCTGGCGTCCGGCGCGCAAGGGGAACGGGCGATGGTCCGATGTCATGGCAGTGGGGGCTTCCTTCGATCGATGGGTCACGTTCGGCCCGAGCGCACGCGCGAGCCCTTGCCGCGTCACGGTGTTCCCCGTCGTACGGGCTTGACGTCCTTCGGTCCCGGCAGGTCCGGGCACGCGATGCCCTTCCCGTCGCCGTCAAGGCGATTCGGGTCGTCAGGCTGGAAACGCAGGACGGCCTGTGCGTCCGCCTGGCTCGCGAAGTCCGGGCAGTCGTAGGCGTCGTTGCCGTAGCGCAGGAAGTAGCGCGCGTCGAAGGACCGCTCCGGTTGCGGGCAGCCCGCGCTGCGGGTGTCGCCGGGACCGCATGCGACCTTGCGCGTGACGCCGGCAACCCGTTTGGTGTCGCGCGGTTCCGGCAGCCCGCGGCAGGCGATGCCGGCTCCGTCGTCAAGGTGGTTCGGATCGCCGGGGTCGGCCCGCAGCACCGCCTGGGCATCCGCCTGACTGGCGAAATTGATGCACTCGAAGGCGTCGCCGTGGGTGGCGTACTCCTTCGCGTCGAACACCTTGCCGTGGGGGCAGAGCGCGGTGCGCTGGGTGCCCGGCGTGCACCACGCGGGGTCGGAGTTCCGGGCCGAGGCGGCCGTACCCGACCCACCGCGCACAAGCGTCACGGCGACCAGGGCCACCGCGGCCACCCCGAGAACCAGCACACCCCACCTGATCGCGCGCGAGCGCGAGAGTCCCCTCAACCGTGCCATGTCTCGTCTCTGCCCCTCGTGCCGCCAGCCCTTCCTTGCGTCATGCAGCGGGCCGACGGCACTCGGCCGCCGGCCCGCTGCAGGCTGGATGTGTGCATTACATACAGAGCCAGCACGGTTGTCAATCATTGACTACTTGGTGGCTGGGTGAGCACCATCTAGCGTGTGCGGCACCTTCAGGCCGGGAAACCACGCAGATGCCCAGGAGTTCCCGGACATTCGCTCACTCCCACCAGCGGGGTGCCCTGTGCGGCAACCGCCGCCCATCAGATTCACGAGGAGTAGCAAATGCAACGAAAGTTCAGGCGCAGCGGGAGCCTTCCGAACCCCGGCCGCACTGCGATGCACCGGGTGCGGAGCGCGTTCGCGGTGGGTGCCCTCGCGACGGCGCTGATCGCCGCCGCGGCGCCCGCCGGGTTCGCCACGACGGGTTCGGAGGTCGGCATCGCGAACAACATGTACCCCGCGGTCAAGCAGATGAAGGGTCAGGTCGAGTCGCTCGGATCGTTCACGGCGTTCACGGCGAACGGCGCATCGCAGATCGGCGGCTTCTGGAACAAGCCGGCGATCGATACGTCCACGATGCGGGGGATCACGTCGGGGAGCCTGCGTCAGCAGCTGAAGAGCGCCGGCCCCTACACCACGTGCAATCCGTCGTCGTCGAACAACTGCGTCAACGGGCCGTTGCACATCGACGCGTTCCTGTCGGCGGACCAGGCCAACGTGGACGCCGTGATCCCGACCGCGGATGGCGGGACGTGCACGGCGAGCGGGAGCGTCGAGTGCAACGGCACCATCGACAGCAAGCACGCCGTGGCGATCGGGCACCTGGCGATCTACAGCTGCAGCGGCAGCTGGGCGGGTTCGACCAAGGGCGATGACCCGTCCAACGCCGGCAGCCCCCCGCTCGCGTTCGGCGCGGACGTCAACGGCAGCGGCAACGGCAAGGCGCAGTCGCCCCGGTGCGATGCGTCGGCGATCGCCGGCGGCGCGCCCACGACGATCTCGGGCGTGGTGAGCTGGCTCGCGACGAGCGGGCACCGGATCGCGGTGGCCGACCCGGCGTCCGCCCCGTTCGGTGCGGCGTCCAAGCAGGCCCTGATACAGAACGGGTTCACGTGGGTCGCCAGCGGGGCGGGTCAGAACGTGTTCACGGGGAGCGCGTGCGACAGCGCGGGTACGGCGTGCAAGGTGCGCCTTGAATCGGGGATCAGCCAGGTGCGCGGCGCGGTGACGGCGAACGCGGGCGGGAACACCCAGCTGGGTCTCGTCGCGAAGTCGAACATCGTGAACGTGAGCTGGACGTCGAGTTCGCTGAACGGCACCACGGGCAATGATCCCAACACGTGGACCGAACTCGATTCGAGCGCGTACTCCGGCTACGGAGACATCGAGCAGTACGGCGTCGCCCTGAGCGGCGGCAACGCCGGCGCGGCGGCCGCCTGGGAGGCCTTGTTCACCAACACCTGGGACACGGACTCCACCATCCAGTCGACCCTGGCCGCCTACGGCTACTAGGCGACCCGGAGCACTGGGCAACGGACCGCCGGCGGGCGCGGACACCGCCCGCCGACGGTCCCGGCCCGCCCTTCCGAGGCGGCTGGACCATGCGCAGCGCGTACGTCGCAGAGGTTGTCGACTGCTAACTCGCTCAGTCATCAATCGCTGACCACCAGGCCCGGTTCGCATCGGTACCGGCCGGCTCGTCACTGTGCGCTTCGGCGGTCCCACGGCCGGAGCGCCTCACCCACTCTCATTCATCCAGCCCTGAGGAGGGCCCCGCCCATGAACAGATCGACACGTCGGTGCCTTGCGCCGGACGGCCGCTCGGCCACAGTCACGCACGGCCGCCCAAGACGGGTTCCCACGCTCGTCCTCGCGGTGGCGACCGTCGTGCTGGCCGCCAGTCCGGCCTCGGCGGCCGTCAGCGATCCGACCGCCTTCGGCACCGCGGTGAACCTCGACAACGACGGCCGCGGCAGCTCCGCCGTCGCGATCGGAGATCTCGACGAAGACGGCACACCGGACCTCGTGACGGCGATCCGTGCCGAGGGCCTGGGCGTGTTCCTCGGCTCCGGCGGCGGCAGCTTCGGCGCCGTGACGAAGTACGCGGCGCCGCGCACCGTGTCGAGCGTCTTTCTCGGCACGGCAGTGATCCGCGACGTCAACGGCGACGGTCACGAGGACGTCATCAGCCAGGAATCGCGCGGCAGCGTCGCCCTGGTCTGGCTCGGCGACGGCTCCGGCGCTCTCGGCGCCGGAGCGGCGGTGCAACTCAACCCCACGCCCGGGTGCGACACCTCGGGCGACAACCCTTGTGTCGCGCGCTTCCCGACGGACGTCGCCGTGGGCGACTTCGACGGGGACGGCACGCCGGATCTCGCGACGTCCAACGCGAACACGAACAACGTCTCGGTCGTGATCGGCGACGGCGACGGGACGTTCGGCGCTGCGACGCAGTTCGCACTGGGCGGGGGTGCCGGCCCGCAGGGCATCGCG
Organism: Streptomyces sp. NPDC051582; assembly: GCF_040681715.1. Classification (NCBI taxonomy): domain Bacteria; kingdom Bacillati; phylum Actinomycetota; class Actinomycetes; order Kitasatosporales; family Streptomycetaceae; genus Streptomyces; species Streptomyces sp. NPDC051582. Next base: position 85,127 of record NZ_JBFAZJ010000014.1, on the reverse strand, counting down.
GCCGCCGATCTCGGCGGAGACGGGCACCTGGATCTCATCACGTCCAACTCGTCGACCGGCACGCTCTCCGTGCTGTCGGGTGACGGACACGGGGGCTTCGGCGCCGCGTCGAGCGTCTCGGCCGGTGTGGCGCTGCCGTCCAAGCTGCGGCTCGCCGACGTCAACGCCGACGGCAGACCGGACGCGGTCATCGTGGCGCCCGGCACGCCAGGACGCGTCGCCGTTCTGCTCGGCGACGGCACGGGCGGGTTCGGCACCGCGAGCGTGCTGTCGGCGGGGAAGAACCTCAGCTCCGCGTCGGTGTCCGACCTGAACGGTGACGGCCACGCCGACCTGCTCGTGTCCAGCACCGTCTCCAACGAGGTCGTGGTGCTTGAGGGCGACGGCACGGGTGCGTTCGCCGGCCCTCTCGCGTTCGGGCTGGGCGCCGGTAGCAACCCGCAGGCCACGGCGGCAGCCGATCTCGACGGCGACGGGCGTCCCGATGTGGTCACGGCCAACAGCAACAGCTCGGCGACTTTCGTCAACGACGCGTCGGTGCTGCTCAACACGACGAACCGGCCGCCGGCGGCCGCGAACGAGTCGTACGGCCACATCGGGGCGGACACCCCGCTCGTCGTCGGTGCTCCCGGCGTCCTCGGCAACGATACGGATCCCGACGGCAACACGCTGACGGCGTCTGTCGTGAACGGGCCGGCGCACGGCACCCTCACGCTCAACCCGGACGGCTCGTTCGCCTACCAGCCCGCCGGCGCCTACGTCGGAAACGACAGTTTCACGTACGAGGCGACTGACGGCACGGACGACTCGAACGTCGCGACCGTGACGATCGGCGTCTCGGCGGGCTGCCACGGTCTCCCCGCCACGATCACCGGCAACGGGGTCCTGAACGGCACGAGCGGCGCCGACGTGATCGTGACCGGCAACGGGAACGACAGCGTCAGCGGGAACGGCGGCAACGACACGATCTGCACGTTCGGTGGCAACGACGCCGTCTCGGCCGGAAGCGGCGACGACCACATCGACGGCGGTGACGGCAACGACGCCATCAGCGGCGGTGACGGCAGCGACGTGGTCTCCGGCGGGACCGGCAGTGATGCGCTCTCCGGCGGCGCCGGCAACGACACCGTGGTCGGCGGCGCCGACAGTGACACCCTCGCCGGCGGTAGCGGCACGGACGTCTGCGCCGGCGACGCCAACGGAGGTCCGACGCTCCCGGGCACGGATGCGATCGCGGCCGGAGGCGCCTGCGAGACCGTCATCGAGGTGCCGTAGCCGTAGCCGTAGCCGACGAGCCGGTTACGGCGGGGCGGCTGCTCACGAGACGCCGACGTGCGTCGAGGGCTCGGCGATCGTGATGACGCGATCGCCGAGCCCGTCTCGTTGGCACACGGCCGTCGGTGAGGTGGTTGCCGCGTTCAGGACGGCCGCGAGCGACGTCAGCCGGCCTTGGCGGCCGGCCGCGCCGAATCGACGTCGAGGCCGACGGTGACGTCGTCGAGGAACCGGCTCGCGGCGCGTACGTGTTCCAGCCGCCATGAGTAGATCGAGCGGACGAGACGGTCGCCGGCGTGCTCCTCCTTGGCGCGCAGCGACTCCTCGATCTCGTCGATGACGGTCCGTTGACGTTCGACCAGGCGAGCCGGGCTGGCGTCGCGACGCTGGAGCAGCAGGAGCTTGATCGTGAGGTCGGCGCGGACGTCGAACAGCTGGGTCACGGGTTCGCTGAGCCACCGGCTGACCGTCGTCTTCGCCGAGCGGGTGGCGGCGTAGATCATGCGCTGCGGTCCGCGGTCGCTTTCCTCTGCGCCGACCGGAGTGATCAGTCCGCGCTCGGCCAGCCGCGTGATCGACCGGTAGACCATGGGCCGGGAGATGTACCAGAACTCACCGATTTCTGCGCTTTCCGCGGTGAGGGCCGCGATGGCGAAGCCGTGGCTCGGCCGTTCGGCCACGAGTGCGAGCACGATCCACTCGGCCAGTGGCAGATCAGGGCGGTCAGGTTTCTCCATGGTAACCAGCCTACCAATCGGTCCGGCAGGCGGTTGTGCGATAAACCAGGCCGCGGTGCCCATGCGGCTCGCGCCGCTGTAGGTAGGCCCAGTAGCGCCGTCCCGGGTCCGCTGGTAGCCGGCAACCGGCAACCGGCCGCCGGCCGCCGGCCGCCGGCCCGCGACCGACCTCCGGCCCGGGTGGTGGTCACGGTCGGTGGCGGACGATGGTGAGCGTCGAAGTGTCCGCCGGATACGGGCTGCTCACGCTCTCGTACCAGTCGACGGCGGGAGCGCCGGCGAGGATGGCGGCGATGGCGCCGGCGGCGAGGAACAGGCCGAAGGGGAGGCGGGTCCGGCGGGTCGCTCGCCCCGCCGCCATGAGCGCGAGGCCCACCAGCAACCCGGCGAAGCTGCCGGCCAGCACCGCGAGGACGAGATACCACGGACCGAGCCAGCCAAGACCGGTGCCGAGCAGGCCGGCCAGGCGCACGTCGCCGAATCCGAGCCAGGCCGGCCGCACCTGGTGCAGGGCGAAGAAGACGGCGAATCCGCCCACTGCGCATGCCGCGCTCACCCCGAGCCGGTGCCACTGGCCGGTGGCCGCGGCGGCCGCGAGCAGGCAGGCGGCGGTGAGCCCGAGCGTCGGGTAGATCAGCCGCCGGGGGAGCAGGAACTGTTCGGCGTCGCAGGCGGCCAGGGCCAGGAGCCCCGCGGTGAAGACGAGCGCGGCCGGCAGCGTTTCCGACCGGCCGAAGCGCAGTGCCTCGGCGAAGAACAGGGTCGCGGTGAGCGCTTCGACGAGCGGATAGCGCGCGGGGATGGGAACGCGGCAGGTGCGGCAGCGCCGGCCCAGCAGGAGCCAGGACACGAGGGGGATGTTGTCGCGGGCCGCGATCGGCGTGGCGCACCCCGGACAGGCGGAGCGGGGCCGGACCACCGAGCGGCCCGCCGGCACCCGGGAGACGGCGACGTTGAGGAACGACCCCACCGCGAGCCCCAGCAGGCCGATGACGAAGGCGAGTGTGGTGGGCATGGACACAATGGCTCCTTACCGTGCGCGCCGGTCGCCACCGGCGCGATGCGAGAGGTGCAGGGCAGTACTCCAGGCCTCTGCGACCCCGCCGCGCTCGACCTCGCCATCCGCAAGGCGGTTCAGGAACGGGCCCATTCGGGCGGTGCCGCGGGTCGCGGGCCGCGGCCCGCCGGGTGGCGCTTGCGATGCCACCCGGCGGACTCGATCCTCTGACGACCGCCGTCCGCCGGCGTCCGGGTGAGGATTTCCCCGTATCAGACGCTGCTGCAGGGGTTCGTCTGGCCGGCCGGGAAGGTCTTCAGCACGACGTCGTACGTGGCGCCGGTGGAATTGACCTCGTACCAGAGGGAGGCGGAGGACAGGAACCCGCCGTTCACCAGCTCGGTCATGCTGCCGTACGTGTTGCGGTTGTCACTGGCGAAGTACGCCTCTTCCGCGGTCTGGATCGTGGACTTGTCGGTCTTGCACGCCGAACCCTGGCCCTTGTCGTTGATGCCGCGGACGGAGAAGACGACGATGGCGGACAGTATGCCGAGGATCACGATGACCACGAGGAGCTCGATCAGCGTGAAGCCGGCTTCCGCCGTCTCGTTCCGTGCACGCATGCGCTGGCGCAGCTTGCCTGGCAGGTAAGTGAACATCTTTCTCCATCTGCGGCGACCGGTGAAGCAAAACCGGGCGATAGTAACTGCTTGATTAATCAGCGGCAGACTACGTAGCAGGTACTGGACATACAAGGGGTGACCGTCGCGGAGATGGCGCGGATGGCAGTGTCGCGGCGTGCTGTAGTATCCGGCTGACTAATCAGTGGCTGACAACACCGCGGGGGTGCTCGCGACGGATGATCGGCCGCTGTTCCGGATACGCGAAAGGGGCGGGGTTCCTTGTCGAATCACCGGTTTCTCCGGCGCCGCGCGGCGCCGACGAGCCCTGTGGGCGAGGACGGCACCCTGCCCGATGGAGCACGGGGCCCGGCGCCGTCTCCGGTCCCGGTGGACGAACCGCTCCGGAACCCACCGCCCGGCGCGGCGAAGTCGTCGCCCACCGGGCAGGAGCGGCCGCGCATCGGGGAACTGCTGGTGCAGCGCGGGCTGCTCACCCCGACGCAGGTGGACGAGGCGCTCCTGCAGCAGTCGGCGTCGGGCAAGCGACTCGGCGCGCTGCTGGTCGAACTCGGCATGGTGGACGAGCGGCCCCTGATCGAGGCGCTGTCGGTCCAACTCGGCGTTCCGGTCGCAGACCTGCGCCAGAGCGAACCCGATCCCGAGGCGGCGGCCCTGGTGCCGGAGGCACTGGCCCGCTCGCTGGGCGTCGTCGCGGTGCGGCGGGCCGAGGGCGCGCTGCTGATCGCGGCGGGCGACCCGGGAGACCCGCGCGTGCTCGACGAGGTCGGCCGGGCCGTCGCGCCGGATCGGGTGCGCTTGGCGATCGCGGCTCCCTCCGACATCCGGCGCTCGATCGACAGCGCGTACCGGGCGTTGTCCGGCGTGAGCAGCCTGGTCGAGGCCTTCGAGGCGACGGAGACCGGCCGGGGCGCCGCCTCCGGGGCCAGGGTGGTGAGCGAGGACGCGCCGGTCGTGCACCTGGTCAACCTCATGCTGACCCAGGGCCTGCGCGACCGGGCGTCGGACATCCACATCGAACCGCACGGCGACCGGGTTCGGGTCCGGTACCGCATCGACGGCGCGCTGCACGACGTGCTGAGCCTGCCGGAGAACATGGGCCCGTCCGTGGTCAGCCGGATCAAGATCATGGCCAACATGAACATCGTCGACCGGCGGCGCCCGCAGGACGGGCAGATCGCCACCGAGATCGACGGCAGGCCGGTCGACATCCGGGTCGCGACCACCCCCACCATCTGGGGCGAGAAGGCGGTGCTGCGGCTGCTCGACAGCAACCGCGTGCTGTTCCGGCTGGGCGAGCTCGGCATGCCCGCCTCGACCTACGAACGGTTCTCGTCCCTGCTGCGCTCCCCGTACGGCATGGTCGCCTGCGGCGGACCGACCGGCAGCGGCAAGACGACCACCCTGTACGCCACGCTCGGTGAGCTGAACCAGAGCGAGCGCAACATCACCACCATCGAAGACCCGGTGGAGTACGTGTTCCCGTCGGTCAACCAGATCCAGATCAACGACCAGGCGGGCATCACGTTCGCGACCGGGCTGCGCTCGATCCTCCGGCAGGACCCCGACGTGATCCTGGTCGGCGAGATCCGGGACGCCGAGACGGCGCGGATCGCGGTCGAGTCCGCTCTCACCGGCCACTTCGTACTGTCGTCCATCCACGCCGCAGACGCCTGCTCCGCGCTGCACCGGTTCACCGACATGGGCATCGAACCGTTCCTGATCACTTCCACGGTCGCCGGGGTGGTCAGCCAACGACTGGTGCGGCAGATCTGCGATCAGTGCCGCGAGCCCTACCGGCCGGGCGTGGACGAACTGGCCTTCTTCGCAAAGGCCGGAGGGTCGACCGGCACCGAGTTCTGGCAGGGCCGGGGCTGCAACTTCTGTTCCCGGACCGGCTACCAGGAGCGGATCGGCGTCTTCGAACTGCTCGTGATGAGCGACGCGGTCAAGCGGCTGCTCGTCGAGAAGGCGCCGATCGGCAGCCTGCGCAAGGCCGCCCGCGAGCAGCACATGGACACCCTCCTGGACGGCGGCGTCCGTCTGGTGGAGGAGGGGGTCACCACCATCGCCGAGATCATGTCCAGCGTGTACGTGGTCTGAATCGCGCAGTCCCCGCACGACGCACCCGAACACTCACGACGCGAACCTCTGACACCGGAAACCGGGAGGGCACCGGCATGGCCACCTTCAAGTACGTCGCGCTCGGCCCGGACGGGAAACGGGCCACCGGCGTGCTCACGGGCTCCAGTGTCGACGGCGTGACCGACAGCCTGACCCGGCAGGGCTACGACGTGCAGTCGGTCAAGGCCGCGGGCCGCAACCTGCTGCAGCTCGAACTCACCGCGGAGAAGGTGAACCTGGTGGAGCTGAGCAACTTCTCCCGCCAGATGGCCGCCTTCATCAAGGCCGGAGTGCCCATCCTGGACGCCCTGGAGATCATCCGCGCCGAGACCAAGGACAAGAAGCTCGGCAAGGTGCTCGTCGACGTCATGGATTCGCTGCGGTTCGGCGAGAGCTTCGCCGTCGCGATGTCCGCCCACGGCGCGGCGCTCCCGCCGTTCTACATGTCCGTCCTGCGCTCGGCAGAGGCCACCGGTGAGCTCGACGTCGTGATGGCCCAGCTGGCCCGCTACATCGAGCGCGACGTCGAGGGCCGGCGCAGCATCCGCTCCGCCCTGACCTATCCGAGCCTGGTGATGGGTCTGGCCCTCGCGGTCGTCCTCGTCCTCGTCATCTTCGTGCTGCCCCGCTTCAAGCTGTTCTTCGACTCCTTCCACGCGCAACTGCCGCTGCCGACCAGGATCCTGCTGGGCTTCACCGACTTCGTCGCGGCCTGGTATCCGATCATCGTCGGCGCGCTCCTCGTGCTCGTCGCGGCACTGCTCGCCGCTTTGCGGACCGAGCGGGGGCGGGTACTGCGCGACCGCTTCCTGCTGGCGATGCCGGTGGTCGGCGACGTGGTCCGCTTCATGGTCATCGAACGGTTCTGCCGCATCCTGACCTCGATGATCAAGGCCGGCGTGCCCATCCCGGAGGCACTCAGCCTGGCCGGCGCGGGCGCCAACAACCGGGTGTACGAGCGGTCCATAGGGACGGCCCGGACGCAGATGCTCGAAGGCGGCGGCATCTCCCGGCCGATCGCCCGCACCGGGCTGTTCCCCGGGGCGGTCACCCAGATGATGCGCGTGGGGGAGGAGACCGGAACCCTCGACGACCAGCTCGACAACGTGTCGGAATTCTACGAGAAGGAACTGCAGCACAAACTCAAGCGGCTGACCAGCCTGTTCGAGCCGACCGTGGTGATCATGGTCGGGGTCGTCGTGGGGTTCGTGGCCGTCGCCCTCATCTCGGCGATCTACGGCGTCTACAACCAGGTCGACGTCCAATGACCGACCTGGCACGCCGCCCGCGGGGCCGCCGCGGCGAAGAGGGCGAGACCCTGGTGGAGGTCCTCGTCGCCGTCGTGCTCATGGGCGTTGCCTTCGTCACCGTCCTCGGGGGCATCGGCACCGCGATCATCGGCTCGGTCGCACAGCAGAAGGTGACCGGCGCCGACTCGGTCATCCGCAGTGCCGCCGAGAAGGTCGTCAGCGCCCCGTACGCGTCCTGCGCCGACGGTTACGAGACTCCGGCGCCGCCCGCCGGGTACACCGTGACCGTCACGATCGAGTACTGGGACGGGGCGGGGACTTTCGGGCGGTCCTGCCCGACGGCCGACACCGGAGTCCAGAAGGTGACGCTCACCGTGCGTTCGACCGGCCCGCACCCCGTCAAGGACGCCACGCTCGAAGTGGTCAAGCGGGAGTCGATGCCGTCATGACGAGGCAACGGCCGCCCGGGCGTTCGGAGTCGGGGTTCACCCTGACCGAGCTGCTGGTCACGATCGTCATCCTGGGCGTCATCGCGATACTGCTGCCCAAGGCCATCATCCTCGGACTGCGCTTCACGGCGGGCACCGAGAAACGAGTGGCCGCCACCAGCGCGTTGGGCACGCTGGGCCGCTACTTCTACGGCGACGTGCAGAGTGCGGACAGGGTGACGACCGACCCCGCATGCGGCGTTGCCGACGTGATCGTCCACCTGAGCCGGCCCGGCGCCGACGTCGTCTACACCTACGACCGGCCGACCGGCGCCCTCAACCGCGTGAAGTGCACGGACGCAGGCGTCGTCACCACGCTGCTGGGCCGGTTCGACCACGCCACATCCACCCATCCGGTGACTCTGAGCTGCGGTGCCGAGACCTCGTGCACCCCGCCCATGGAGGTAACGCTGACCGTGCAGAGCGACCCCGCCGCGCCCCCGACGGCCCTCACCGCCGTCCGACGATCGAGCCCGTCATGACCGGCCACCCGAATCCGCGCCACCCGAATCCGCGCCACTTGAGTCCGCGCCGCCTGCGCGACGACGAAGAGGGCGGGACCCTGATCCTCGCGCTGGCCTTCGTCCTCGTTTTCAGCCTGGTCACCGTGTCGCTCCTGTCCTTCGTCGGCACAGGACTGAAGGCCGCGGGCGTGTACGTCGACCAGGGCAGGCGGGGCTACAGCGCGGACGGTGCCACGCAGCTCGCGATCAAGAACTTCTCGCAGGGCAACCCGTGCGCCCCCTACACCGCCCCGCCGATCAACGGCCGGCAGATGATCGTCCACTGCGACCCCCTCAACGCGTCTCCCGCGACCGCGCGCGCCACCCAACCGCCGGACGCACTGCGCAGCCTGGGCAAGGCGCCGCAGGACGGCATCAACGTGACCACGCGCGGCCTGCGCGTGCAGGGCAGCGTGTTCTCCCACTCCAACGTCACCACCGGAGCCGGTGCCTCGATGGTGGTGTCGGGCGACGTGTCCGCCGTCGGTGACTGCTCGCGTGCCGTGTCGCAGACCCGGCTGGCCCCGACCCAGGCGCCGTACGTGCACGACTGCGCCGACGACACCCCGTCGGCTCCCGCCGACGAGGCCGTGGGCGGCGACCCGGACCACACCCCGCCCGCCACGGCCGTCCCGGTCCGGCGGAGCGTGCCCGCGTGCCCCGCCCCCGCTTCCTGGCTGGTGCGGCTGCAGCCCGGTTACTACGACGACGCCCGCGCCCTCACCCGCCTCACGGGTGGCGAATGCCCGGGCGCCGTCGTGTGGCTACAGCCGGGCATCTACTACTTCGACTTCACCTTCACCGGCGGCACGGCCGTCTGGACGGTCGACGACCCCTCGGTCAGCGTGGTCGGCGGCACGCAGGCAGGCTGGGATCCCGGGGCCCGCACCCGCCCGACCATCCCCGACCAGGGCGGTTGCGATAAGACGCGGCCCGAGGGCGTCGAGGTCATGATGGGCGGCGGCAGCCAACTCCAGGTCAACCGCGGACACGTCGAACTGTGCGCCCCGGTGACCCCGGCCGGGCAGCAGGTGGCGGTGTACGGGGTCCGGCCGCCGAAGCCGTCACACACGCTGAAGCCGACAGCGGTGGTCACGAACACCGGCTTCGCCAACCCGGGCCATGCCCTGACCAGTGGCGAACGGCCGACCCTGCCCGGATGTCCGCAGCCAACGGACACCGCGGGCTGCACGGCCGACGCCGTCCTTGAACCGACCAAGCGTCGGTCGGCCTCGATGCAGTTCGCCGGCTTCACCCCGCAGGTGCCGCCCGGCTCGCTCATCACCGGCGCGACGCTGCGCATCAGGCACGGGGACGGCGGAGATCTGACCGCCCCCGGCGCGGTGACGGTCACCACCGCCGTCGGCGCGGAAACCTGCCGCACCGACAACCTGACCCGGCACACGGCGCTCGCCGAGGATCCCCCGATCGACCTGCTGGGCGCGTGCGGGCTCGCGGACCCGGCGCGGCTCACCGGCCTGACGGTGACCTACGCCGCCACCCTGGACCCCGACGGAACCACCGCCACCGAACGCCTGGACGGCATCTGGCTGGAGGTCGCCTACCGCACGCCGACCACGTTCAAGCCGACCGCCGTGACCGCATCGAGCGGGTTCACCGCCACCGGCACCGACCCCGGCAACGCCCTGGAGATCGGTGAACAGCCGGGACCGGCGGTGGCCGGCGCCGATCTGACCAAGGCAGCCCCGTCAGCGTCGATCACCCTGGCCGGGTTCGTCCAGCTGCCCTTGCCGCCGGGGTCGACGATCGGCTCCGCCGTGCTGCGGGTGGCCCATCAGGAGACCGGTGACGCGGCGGCGCCCGGAATCGACGTCACCACCGCGGGCGGCGGTGGCCGTTGCAACGGCCAACGGCTCACCGTGCGGGCCGGCCCGGGCGAGGACCGCGTCGACCTGAAGGCCTGCGGCATCACCGACCCCGCACAGCTGACCGGCCTGACCGCGACCTACGCCGCCGGACTGAACGCGGGCGGCACCACGGGCGCCCATTTCCTGGACGGCGTGTGGCTCGAAGTCGTCTACGACCCACCACCGCCCCGGCCGGCGATGAGCGCGCAGTCGACGACGTTCGTCTCACCGACCAACGCCCAGGCGATCGACGGCGCCGACACGGCCCGCGCCACACTCGACCCGGGCACCAGGCCGAGCGCCACCATCGTCCTCGGCGGTTACGACACCCCCGCGGTGCCGTCCGGCTCGGTCCTGGACGCAGCCCTGCTGCACGTCGCGCACCGCGACGATCCCGGGGCCACCGGAGGAACGCCGCCGACGGCCGCGGTCACCCTGTCCGGGCCCGGCATGCCCCGCTCCTGCACCACTTCGCAGAAGCTCGCCGCGCGCCAGGACGCCCTGGCCACCGACACCCTGGACCTGGTCGCCACCTGCGGGCTGACCGATCCTTCCCAGCTGGCCGGCCTGGTCGTGACCTACACCGCCACCCTCGGCGCCGCAAGCACCGCCGCCACCGATCAGCTGGACGGCGTCACCCTGGAACTGGCCTACCGGGCTCCGATCTCGGTACGGCCCACCAAAATGGTCAGCACCGCGGCGCCCACCGCCGCGGCGTTCCTCAACCCGGCGAACGCGGGGGCGATCGACACCACCCCCTCGACCGCGACGCTCGCCGCGGCCACCCCGTCTGCGTCGATCCGGCTGGGCGGGTTCGCGACGCCACCCCTGCCTGCCGGGGCGGTGATCGACAAGGCCGTGCTGCGCGTATCGCACCAGGACGACGACACCACCCCGGCACCGCCCTCGCCGGCCAAGCCGCCCACGACCGCACTGACCGTCTCCGGCACCGGTACCGCCTGCGACGCGAACCACGCCCTGACCGCCCATGAAGGTGCACTCGGTGTCGACGTGGTCGACCTCGGAGCCTGCGGGGTCAGCAAGGCGGACCAGTTGTCCAAGCTCGCCGTCGACCATGCGGCGATGCTGGGAGGCGGCAGTACCGGCGCCGTCGCCCGGCTCGACGGCGTCGAGCTCGACATCGTGTTCCGGGCACCGTCCATCAGGGCCCTGTCCGGATGCCTCACCGAGGGCAACCGCTGCGCGGTGCTGAAGTCGACCGACGACGCCGACACGGCCACCGCTCACAGCCGCCTGGTGATCAACGGCACCGTCTACGCGCCGACCGCTGCCGTCGACCTGTCGATGAGCCAGGTCGGATCGCAGGTCGTCACCCGCGGCATCATCGCCCGGACGATCGCTCTCGGCATCAGCCCGACCACCGCATACCTCCGCCCGGTGATCGGAATCCCACCGGAGCCGGTGCTGTTCACGACCTACCCGTCCGTGGTCGCGAAACCGGCGTCGGTCACCGCGATGACCGGGTTCACGCCCCGGGCTCCCGGCGCACCCGTCGACGTCACGGACGCCGTCGTCCCCGGCGGTGGCCGGGCGTCCCTCACGTTCGGCGGCTACGCCCAGCCGGCACCGGCACCGGCACCGGTTGCGACCGCACCGCTCGACCACGCCGTCCTGCAGATGGCGCACCACGAGGACGGCGAGGTGCAGTCGGTGAAGATGTCGGTGGACTTCACCGGCAGCACCTGCACCGGCGTCAACTCACTGACCGTCCCGGTCCGTCTCGGCTCAGGCGGCCCGGTGACCGACCAGGTCGACCTGGCACCGTGCGGCCTGACCGCGGCCTCCCAGCTGGCGGGTCTCACCGTGACCCACACCGTCACCGCCGGGAGCGGCGGCGCGACCGAACACCTCGGCGGCATCGGGATCGCCCTGCTGTCCGGCCCGCTCGTCCAGGCCGCCGTGTCCTTCGACGGCCACGCCGGCACCGTAAAGCAGTGGAAGGTCCTGCCATGAGCGAGCACGCCACCCCGGAGGCCGCCCTGTCCGGGTCGGGTTCCGCGACCATCGAGCACCTACTCGGTGAGCTGTGGGAGCGGGGCGGCAGCGACCTGCTGCTCACCGCCGGATCGGCGCCGTTCCTCCGCGTCGACGGCGCCCTGCGACCGGTCGAGGGGGCCGCGCTGAGCGAGCCTGAGGTCGATCGCCTCGTGACCGGGGTGCTGGGCAGGGAACTCACGGACCGGTTCCGCCGGGAGAAGCAGGTGGATTTCGCGTTCAGCTGGGGGGAGAAGGCCAGGCTGCGCGGGAACGCCTTCGTGCAGCGCGGCGCGTCGGCGCTGGCGCTGCGGATCATCCCGTTCGACGTGCCGTCGTCCGAGCAGCTCGGGCTTCCCCCCGTCGTCATCGGGTGGGCGGGCATGCCTCGCGGGTTCGTGCTGGTCACCGGGCCGACCGGGTCGGGGAAGTCGACGAGCCTGGCGGCGCTCCTCGACCACGTCAACACGTACCGGTCGGTGCACATCCTCACCATCGAGGACCCGATCGAATACCTGCACCAGCACAAGCGCTCGGCGGTCAGCCAGCGCGAGGTCGGCACCGACACCGACTCGTTCCCCGCCGCGCTGCGCGCGGCCCTGCGCGAGGATCCCGACGTCCTGCTCCTCGGCGAGATGCGCGACCCGGAGAGCATCTCCGCGGCCCTGACCATCGCCGAGACCGGGCACCTGGTGTTCGCCACCCTGCACACCAACGACACGTCGCAGACGCTGGACCGCATCGTCGACGTGTTCCCGGCCGCGCAACAACCGCAGATCCGGCTGCAACTGGCGCACACCCTGGTCGGCATCCTCAACCAGACGCTCATCCCCCGGATCGGCGGGGGCCGGGTGGCCGCCTTCGAGGTGCTGGTGGGCACGCCGGCGATCCGCAACCTGATCCGCGAGGGCAAGAGCCGCCAGATCCGCAACATGATCTCGACCGGTCACCGGGACGGCATGCAGACCCTTGAGACCGGCATCAACGCCCTCGTCGCGGCAGGCGCCATCGCCTACGAGGAGGCCGTACTGAACACGGCCCACCCGGAGGACATCCAGCGGGCCTAGGCCGGTGCCTCGAAGCCGCCGATCGCTTCCTCCAGGAGTTCGGCCAGCCGCAGCGGGGTGCGGTCCTCGAACATCGGACCGAGGATCTGTACTCCCACCGGCAGACCCTCGGGGGAGCGGCCCGCCGGTACCGCGGTCGCGGGCAGTCCGGGCATGGTGGCCAGACCGGCCCAGACGAGCTGGTCCAAGTACGGGTGGCCGACGCCGTCGATGTCGAGACGGCGTCCCCTCAGGTCAGGGTCTTGGTCGTGCGGGAATGCCGGAGTGGGCGTGACGGGGCACACCAGGGCGTCGAAGTCCGCGAAGAGCTGCCGCCAGCCGTGACGGTGCACCTCGCGGCGGTCGTTCGCCCCGATCCAGTCGCGGTGGCTGAGCACCAGGCCGCGCAGCCGCGCCGCGTCGAGGCTCCGGTCGTCCGGGCCCAGCGCGGCGGCGAGGGTGCGCAGCTGCTCGTACGCCTCGTCGGGGAAGCGCATGGCGGAGCCCGAGAACAGCAACTGCGTGTAGATCAGCGCCGCTTCGGTCGGATCGGGCAGCAGCGGACTGTGCCGCTCGACGCGGGCGCCGCCGTCGGCCAGCGCGTCGGCCACCCGGTTCACGGCCGCCCGCACGGCGGCCCCGGTGGGAATGAGCGGATGCTCGTCGAGGACCAGGACCCGGAAATCGCGGAGCCGTTCGTGACGCGCCGGCGGCAGCGCCACCTGGTGCGCCACTCCGTACGTCAGCGGGTCCGGTCCGGCCATGACGTCGAGCAGGAGCGTCAGGTCGCGGGCCGTGCGCGCCATCGGCCCGACGACGGCGAGGTCGGAGTCGGCCGGCAACGCCGGCGCGTCGGGCGGGGTCATCCCGCGGCGCGCCGCCAGCCCGAGTGTCGGCTTGTGCGCGTAGACACCGCAGAAGTGGGCGGGGGTGCGCAAGGAACCGCCGATGTCGGAGCCGAGGGAGAGCGCGCCGAACCCGGACGCCAGGGCCGCCGCCGATCCCCCGGAGGAGCCGCCCGGCGTGCGACCGTGATCCCACGGGTTGTTGGTGGTGCCGTAGATGTCGTTGAAGCTCTGTACGTCCTGGAGCCCCAGGGGGACGTTCGTCTTGCCGAGCACCACCGCGCCCGCGGCCTTGATCCGCGACACCTGCACCGCGTCCTGGGCGGGCACGTGGTCGCGGTACGGCGGCATGCCCCAGGTCGTGGGCAGTCCGGCGATGTCGTAGGACTCCTTGACCGTCACCGGAATGCCCAGCAGCGGCCGGTCCTCGCCGCGGGCGCGCGCCCGGTCGGCGCCGCGCGCGGTGGCCCGGGCCCGCTCGAAGTCCGGCACGCAGATCGCGTTGACCGCCTTGTCGTCCCGCTCGATACGGGCGATCGCCTCGTCGGTCAGCTCCGCCGAGGTCACCTCGCCGGCACGCAGTGCGGCCATGAGTTCTTCGGCCGTCCGAAAGCTCCAGTCCATGGATCCGACCGTAGCGGCCCCCGGGAAGGTCCACGAGGCGCTGGGCCGCGGGGCCGGGAGGACGGATCGAAGTCCGTCAGGTTTTCAGTACAGCTTGTTCACCGCGGTCCGCAGGGTCGTCTTCCAGGCGGTCACGGGCGGCTCGCCCCAGTAGCTCGACCACAGGACCAGGGTGACCGTGTCCCCGTCGCGGCCCACGCCCCACAGGTAGTTGAAGTCGGGGCGCTCCGGGAGGTTCGCGTTGACGGTGTGCATCCCCTGGAGGGTGGCGCCCTCCTCCACGTCCACCACGCCGTGGTCGAAGGCGGTCGCGGTGATCCCGGGAGCCTGCGGGCCGTTCGCGCAGGCGGTGTAGTTCTTCCGGGCCGCGTCCGCGAACGCGATGGCCTCCGCCTCCGTGGCGAAGGCCACCACCTTCTGCTGGGCGAACGCGGTCTCCGCGGTGGTGAAGTCCCGGTTCCATACGTTGATCCCGGGCTGCTGCGCGGGCCAGCCCGCCAGACAGTCGTACGCGTCCCCCCAGCCCCGGGCGACCTGAGCGCCGCGCCAGGACTCGGTCTTGGGCAGATCGGACAGGAACAGGGTCCCCGGCCTCGGCCGCCACTGGTCGGCGCCCATGGCGGGGCCCGATGCCACTGCGACCGCCAGCACCGCACTCCCCAGCACGACGGAGCCGCCTCGCAGCCGTGTACGCACCCCCACGGTGTTCCCCTTCCCCCGGTGTGTCCCGATCGCGATGTCCCGGCCCGGAAGGGGCGGGAGTCCGTTCCAGCGTGAGGTGTCTTCGTCCGTGCGGCCGGAAGCTTCGAGCACGATGGCCTGTAGTCGTCCTTGGCTGACCTGAACCGCTGAATGAGGACAAACGGGAGTCTTGCCCTCCGGCTGACGGTGGCCGCCCACGGGCACCCGGTGGCGCCCGGGAGTCGGCCGCGCGGAGGTGGCGGACCGTCACCGGTCGCCGAGCAGCCAGTCGCACAACGAGCGCGCCGCCCCCGATGCCGCTCCGGCGGCGAGGCGGCCGACGAGGGCCAGGACGTTCTTGAGGCGGTCGGTGGTCGGCCGGTCCGCGGATCCGCTGCTCGCCATGACGGGTGCCTCCAGTGAGTGGGTCCGACGGCTGGGCGCCACCGGACGACAGGGCCATGAAGGCGCTTCCCGGGGGTTTCCGGCGAACTGCCGCGGCCGCGGCGGGGGATGACTAGCCTGGTGAGGAGGCGCGTCCGGACTTTTCCCGGACCGCGCTTCGCCGGAACCCGGGGGGAGGGTCGGTGGGAGTCGCAGGTCGGCATTCGAACGAACTCTGGAATCTGATCCAGGAGTTGCACGTGGCCGCCGGGGAGCCCTCTCCGCTGAAGCTGGCGTCCCGTCTGCACATCGGTAAGACCACGCTCTACGCCTGGCTCTCTCGCTCGGCCGTGCCGGCCAAGACGATGGACGACGTCTGGCTGCGCCTGGTGGCGGAGCTGGAACGCGAGGCGGCCCGGCAGGGACACCGTCCGCCCCGTCGTGAGGCGGCCTGCTGGAAGCGCCTGTTGTCCGCCGCGCGGGAGGAGCACCCCCGGGGCGGCCGGCCCCGTACCTCCGCCGCGGCGAGACGGATGGAGGGTCCGGTGAACCTGCCCCTTCCGCTGACCGCCGGGCTCACCGGCCGGGCCGAACCCCTGCGGGAGATCCGGGACTGGCTGGATCCGGCCGAGGACACCTCGACCGGCGGGCCTGAGCAGGAGCAGGGGCAGGAGCGGACTCGGTCGCAGGCGGAGGGCGAGTCCGTGGTCGTGGTGTCCGCCGTCGAGGGGATGGGCGGCGTCGGCAAGACCGCACTCGTCCTGGAGGCGGCGCATGTGGCGAAGCGGCGCGGGTGGTTCCCGGGAGGCATCCTCTTCGCCGATGTACGCGGATACAGTCCGGACGGTGAGCTGGAGACGGGGGCGCTCGCGGGCCGGTTCCTCGCCCTCCTGAGCGGCCGGCCCAAGGACGTACCCGCGACAGCGGAGGAGCGACTGGACGCCTGGCGCGCGATGCTGCACGATCTGGCGCGGCGGAAGCGGCCGCTCCTCCTCGTTCTGGACAACGTACGGACGACGGGACGCATCGCCGCACTGCTGCCTCCGCCGCCGCACAAGGCCCTGGTCACTTCCCGCAGGAGCCTGTCGGGTCTGCCCGCCCGGGGCGTCCGGCTGAGTCCGCTCACCCCCGCCGAGGCGGTCACCGTCCTGGAGCGCTCACTGACCGCAGGCGGTGCCCGGGACGACCGGGTCGCCACTCACCCCGAGGCGGCACGGCGGCTTGCCGATCTGTGCGGATGCCTGCCCCTGGCACTGATGATCATCGCCCGGCTGCTGTGCGACGAGCGGAGCCGGGCCCTGGAGGACCAGGCCGACGAACTCGCCGACGCCCGTACCCGGCTGGACGTGCTGGAGTACGACGACGTCGACGAGCAGGGGCGCCCGCTGGCGGTCCGGGCCGCCTTCGAGCTCTCCTACCGGCACCTCGGCGATGACCAGGCGCGGGCGTTCCGCCTGCTGGCCGCGGCCCCCGGACCGGACGTCTCCACCGCCGCGGCCGCCGCGCTGATCGGACGGCCCGACGCCCGCCGGTCCCTGAGCCGCCTCGCCTCCGCGCACCTGGTGCGTCAATCGGGCGGCGACCGTTGGTCGATGCACGACCTGGTGCGACTGTTCGCGGATGACCACGGACGTGCGCTGGCCGAGGCCGACGGACGTGAAGGCGCGGTGGCCCGGCTGCTGGACTGCTACCTCACCACCGCCACGGCGGCGCTCACGCACCTGCGTCACGGAGCGGGAGCGGACCGCGCCCGCCGCTTCCCGGACCGTCCCGCCGCACTCCGATGGCTCGACGGCGAACACCCGAACCTGGTGGCGGCCGCCCTGTGCCCGCAGGCACGGTCGCATCCGGCGGGCGTCGGCCTGGGACTTCGCCTCGCCCCCTACCTCAGCGATCGCAGGCACTTCGACGACGCGATCGCCCTGTGCACCCGGGCCGCCGAGCTGTTCCACGCAGCCGGGCACGGCCGTGGGGAGGGAAAGGCCCTGAACAACCTCGGGCTCATGTTCGGGGAGACGCGCCGGTTCCAGGAGGCCATCGCCGCCCACCGGCAGGGCCTCGCGATGTCCGAGAAGACGGGTGACCGGCACGGCCGGGCCACGGCGCTGAACAACCTCGGTCTCGCCCTCCGGGGAGCTAAGCGGTTCATGGGCGCGGCGAACGTTCACGACCAGGCGCGCGAGATCTTCGCCGGCACGGGCGACCGCCATGCCGAGGCCCAGACCCTGAACAACCTCGGCCTCGCCCTGCAGGGACTGGGCCGGCACGAGGAAGCCGTCGCCGCCCACACCGCGGCCGTACGGATGTTCGCGGAGACGGGTGACGGCCGACTGGAAGCCGCTGCCCTGACCAACCTGGGGTCGGCCCTGGGCCGTGCGGGCCGTTTCGAGGAGGCCGTCGCCGCCCACGGCAAGGACGTGGAATTCTGCCGCCGGTCCGGAGACCGGCACGGCGAGGGCCAGTCACTCCTCGCGCTGGGCCTGACCTTGCAGGCAGCCGGCGCCCTGGAGGACGCCGGGCGCGCGTACGTGTCCGCCGCGAGCGCCTTCCGGGAGACGGCCGACCCGCACCGCGAAGCGGAAGCACGGGGGAACCTCGGCACGGTGCTGGCCCGCCTGGACCGCCCGGAAGAGGCCGCCACCGCGCTCACCGAAGCCGCCGCCCTGTTCCAGGACTGCGGTGCCCGGGAGGACGAACAGCGAGCCCTGACCTACGCGTCCGACGTGAGCAAGCACGTGGGCACCGGCCACCCGCGTACGGACGGATGACGCGCCGGAGGCCACGGCGACCACTCGGCCACCTGCCGCGCGGCCGCCCCGGTCGCCGCTGACGTCCGCGATCACACCTCGCACTGTTCGCGTCACCGACCGTGGTGTGCGGATGCTCTCGCCCGCTCGGGCCGTCCCTGCGGATCCCCGTCTCTGACCTGCGGGTACGCGAGTGTCATCCCCGCAGAGGCCGCTGCGCGGAAGACATGGATGGGCCGGGCATCGACAATGAGGGGGGAGAGAAGACCGCGCTGAATCAGACCCTGGACAGCCCTGGGAAAGGGGACGCACTCCGATGACCACCGTTGCCGCCTATGCCGCACCCGCCGCCAAGGCTCCCCTGGAGCGCACGACCGTCGATCGCCGCGCCGTCGGGGAGAAGGACGTACTGATCGACATCGCCTTCGTCGGCATCTGCCACTCCGACATCCACCAGGTCCGCGAGGGCTGGGGCAAGGCGATCTTCCCGATGGTCCCCGGGCACGAGATCGCCGGCGTCGTGGCCGAAGCCGGTTCCGGCGTGACGAAGTACGCGGTCGGCGACCGGGTCGGCGTCGGCTGCATGGTCGACTCCTGCCGCGTGTGCGTGAACTGCCGCGCAGGGCTGGAGCAGTACTGCAGCGACGGCCCGGTCTGGACCTACAACGCCGTCGGCAAGGACGGACGCCCCACGTACGGCGGCTACTCGCAGAAGGTCGTCGTCGACGAGAACTACGTGGTGCGCGTCCCCGACGCCCTGCCGCTGGACGCCGCCGCCCCCCTGCTGTGCGCGGGCATCACCACGTACTCGCCGCTGCGGCACTGGAACGCCGGCCCCGGCAAGTCGGTCGCCGTCGTGGGGCTCGGAGGGCTCGGCCACATGGGCGTGAAACTCGCACACGCGCTGGGGGCCGACGTCACCGTGCTCTCCCAGAGCCTGCGCAAGAAGGACGACGGCATGCGGCTGGGGGCCGACCAGTACCACGCCACCAGCGATCCCGCCACGTTCACGGACCTCGCCGGCAGTCTCGACCTCATCCTCAACACCGTCTCCGCGCCGCTCGACTTCGGTGCGTACTTCTCGCTGCTGCGCACGGACGGGGCCATGGTCAACCTCGGCATGCCGGAAGAGACGGTGGGGATCGACCTGCAGTCGTTGTTCGGCCTCCGGCGGAGCATGAGCAGTTCGGGGATCGGCGGCATCGCCGAGACCCAGGAGATGCTGGACTTCTGCGCCGAGCACGGGGTGGCGGCGGAGATCGAGATGATCCGGGCGGACGAGATCAACGAAGCCTACGAGCGGGTCCTCGCCAGCGACGTCCGCTACCGCTTCGTCATCGACACCGCCACCATCTGAACGACCGCCGACCGCCGACCGCCGACCGCCGACCGCCGACCGCCGACCGCCGACCGCCGACCGCCGAACGGCGGGGCGGATCCCACCCGCTCGGGCCGGCCGTCGCCGCGCGGGCGGGCGGGCGGACGGTGACGGCCGGCCCGAGGTCCGTGGTCAGAACCCGCAGGACACGCGTGCGTCCTGGAAGCGCTCGGGGTGCCGCCGCCGGTACTCGACCAACGACTGGGCCACCGCAGCGCCTTCGCCCACCGCGGCGCCGACCCGCTTGACGGAACCGGAGCGTACGTCGCCCACGGCGAACACCCCGGGCAGGCTGGTCTCCATCGGCAGCGCGTCCGGGGCGGCTCCACCGCTGCCGGTCAGGACGTAGCCGCGGTCGTCGAGCTGGAGCGTGTCGCCGAGCCACTTGGTCGACGGGCGGCCGCCGATCAGGACGTACAGGCAGTGCGCGGCAACCGTGCGCTCCCCGCCCTGGCGGTCCCGCAGCGTGAGCCCGGTGAGTGTCGACCCGCCGAGGCACTCCGCCACTTCCGTGCCCAGCAGGACCTGGAGGCCCGGGGTGCGCTCGATCCGCTGCACCAGGTAGTTCGACATGGAAGCGCCGAGGTCGCCGCCGCGGACGAGCAGCGTGACGGAGCGGGCGTAGCGCGCGAAGTAGAGGGCGGCCTGGCCGGCGGAGTTGCCCGCGCCGACCATGTACACGTCCTCCCCGGCGGTCGAGGGTGCGTCGGACAGGCACGACCCGTAGTACACGCCGGAGTTGAGGAGGCGATCGACGCCGGGGGCGGTCAGGCGGTTCCAGTCCACGCCCGTGGCGACCACCACGGCGGCCGCGCTCACCGACGCCGACTCGTCGGTGCCGGCCTTGACGAAGTCGACGGTGTGGCCGCCGGTGCCGGTCGGGGTCACCCGGCCGGCCACCCGCGTGGGCTGCCACTCGACGCGGGCCCGCTGCGCCTGCTGCAGGGCGCGCTGGGCCAGATCGGCGCCCGTGAGCCCGACGGGGAATCCGAGGTAGTTCTCGATCCGCGACGTCGTGCCCGCCTGCCCGCCGGGCGCGTCGTCTTCGATCACCACCACGCTCATGCCCTCGGCGGCGGCGTACACCGCCGCGGACAGGCCGCCGGGACCGCCGCCGATCACCGCGACGTCGTAGTGGTCCTGCCCGGCCGGCCGGATGAGGCCGAGCCGCTCGGCCAGCGCACTGATCGAAGGGTCCACCATCTCGGTTCCGTCGCCCAGCCGTACGGTCACCGGGGCCTCCCGCACGTCCTCTTCGGGCAGCCACCGGAAGAGCACGCCGCTGCGTCCGAGGAAGTCGCGCACCGCGTACGCCGCGGGTGAGAAGCGGCTGCCGCGCACCTCGGCGGTGGGCAGACCCCCCTGGCAGTCGGCGCTCCACGTGCACAGGGAGTCGTCGAGCGCGTCCCGAAGGTGCTCGGCCGGGCTCTCGCCGCCCGGGGCTGCCTCGGTACGGGCGCCGGGCACGGCGCCGGAGGGCCCGGCCAGCGGCAGCCAGCGCACGCCGGGATGCGCGGCGCCGGAGTCGGGGGCCTCGTCCGCGAGGACGGCCGCGACCGGTACCTTCCGGTCGGCCAGCGCCCTCAGCGTCCGGACCACTTCTGCCGGTCCTCCGACCTGAAGCACACGGAACGAGTTCCGGTACCAGCCCTGCACCAGCGCGGCCGTCTCGTGCCGGCGGAGCGGATCGGGGTCGGAGAGAACGATGACCGGCAGTGCGGCATTGACCATCAGGGGTCCTCCAGTGGGTCTCGCGTCCCCGCTCGCGGTCGACGAGCAGGGACGTGACACGCGTCGATGCGGTTCTGTGGGTGCGGGCGGGTGCGGGCGGGTGCGGGTCGAAAGGGCGACACGGCGGCCGGCCGGTTGGCCGGGCGGGCGCGCGGCCGACCCCGGTAGGGGGTGCGGGGCACGGGGTTCCCTCTCCGTGCCCCTGCTGTTCAGAGGCGGCCGAAGAACTGGTTCCCGCGCGCCGCGTAGTTCTCGCTCGTGTAGTACTCCTTCATCGCGGAGCTGATCTCTTCGCGGCTCAACTGCCCGTCGCCGTCCAGGTCCAGCTGGTTGAAGGCCTCTTCGAAGGTCTCCCGGGGCAGGCGGAACATGCCGTGCAGCAGGTCGGTGTACTCCTCGCGGCTCAGCATGCCGTCGCCGTCGCGGTCGCCGAGCTCGGTCCAGGCGTTGCTCATGTTCCTGATCCGTTCCCAGATCCGGTTCTGGTCCGTGACGATCCGCGCCCGGAACGCCGCCCGGAACTCCGTCCGGTCGACCGCTCCGTCGGCGTTCTTGTCCATCTGGTGGAAGACGGTGTCCCACAGGTCGGCCAGCGAATTCCGCAGCCCGTCCACGGCGTCCGGGGCGCAGCCGAGCGACTCGGCGAGCTTGTCCGAGAGGCCGATGACGTCCGACTTCACGAGCCGCCCGTCGCGGTCCGAGTCGAAGACGTCGAACGCCCGCTCCAACTTGATGTCCAGAACGCTCACGACACCATCCCCTTACGTTGCGTGGTCGTCTCGTTACGGTACGAGACCGGGTCCAGGAAACCACATGCCGAGGTCGTGACGTAGGTGTCGTTCGGGCCGGGTGTCGGGGGGAAGGCGGGCGGACCGTGTCGTCAGCGTCCCGCCGTCCCCGGTCACGGCCCGCCGCGGGCGGTACGTCGGCGCCGGCCGGTTCTCGGGCGTGGACGAGGGGGCGGTCGTCAACGCAGGTTCGCGGGCGTCACTTGAACGGGGGGACCGCGGGGGCCGGTCGTTGACCGCTGCCGCACGGCTCCCGGCCGGTGCCGCGAGGAGCGTCCGCCCCGTCGCGCCGTCCGGCCGGCGCCCCCGGGTGCCTCGCGACCGCGCGATGACGAGAGCGCATGGCCGGATCGGCCTCCGCGCCGACGGGCCTCCGCCGTGGACGTCCCGCAGGAGGCGGCGGTCGACGTCCGGGGCCGGGAGCCGTGGCCGCCGCCCTGCCAGATGCGGTCGATTCCATGCGTCGGCGGTGTGCGTCCTGACAGGGATCGATCAATTGCGGGCCCAGGTCGGTCAACGCGGACGTTCCCGTTCCAGCAAGGTCACATGGTGTACCCGAACTGACTATTCTCCCCTGCGTGTTGCGCTGCACTCACAGCGAGTAACCGAGTGCCGTGTCACGCGCGGAGGACAGGCCCGGCCGCAGGGAAGGCGTGAGTACCGATGCGATCTCGAACCGACCCGTCGGAGGCACCCGTGACATCACTCGCGCTCGGCCGGGTGACCTCCCGACCGCTCCCGCCGCCGCACCGCCCCACCCCCAGTCCACTCATTCCAGACTGTTTAGGGACCCCCCGATGGTTCGTACCGGTTCAACCCCTGGAGGCCTGCCACGTGCAATGGCTCCGGCATGGCTCATCCCTCCCGGCCTTCTCGCCGGGGCCTGCGGCATAGCGCTGATCTTCGTCCCGGCGCACATACGGACGCCGGTTGCCTGGTGCGGTCTCATCGCGGTCGTCCTGACGGTCGTCACCTCGGCCGAGACGGCACGCCGGGCGCGCGCGGCGGAGCAGGCCCGGTACGCGCGGGTGACCGCCGATGTGCAGCAGTACTACGCGCAACGCGAGGCAGCACTGTTCGGGCGCCTGTCGGACCAGCGGGCCACCATGGTGTGGCTCGCCGAGGAGCTGCTCCCCGCAGCCGTCGGCCGCATGAAGAAGGGTGACCCTGCCGCCGAGGTCCTGCAGGCCGTCAGGTTCGGGGAGCATCTCGACGGCGACTTCGCGGAAGCCCTCCGGGCGGCCCTGCGGACGCTCCTGGAGGCGGTGGAGGCCGAGGAGCAGACGCGGGATTCCTCCCAGCGGGCCCTGGTGGCCATCGCGCGCCGGGTCCAGGCGATCGTGCACCAGCTCGCCAAGGACCTCCGCGACATGCAGATCCTGCACGGCACGGATCTCGTGGTCTCCCACGGTCTGCAGGCCATCGACCACCGCAACGCCCTGATCGGGCGCCTCGCGGCCAGCGTCGCGGTCCTGGGCGACGCCCGGCCCGGCCGGCAGTGGTCGAAGGCGATCCCGCTCTACGACGTCCTGCGCGGCGCCATGTCCCGCATCGTGGACTATCCCCGCGTGAAGCTGCAGTCGGTGACCGAGGTCGCCGTCATCGGTCCGGGAGCCGAGCCCTTGATCCACCTGCTCGCCGAACTGCTCGACAACGCCACGACCTTCTCGCCCCCGCACACCCCGGTCGAGGTGAGCGCGAGCGAGGTGCCGTCGGGCATCGCCATCGAGATCGAGGACCGCGGGGTGGGACTCACCGAAGAGGTCCGGCAACGCATCGACCGCGTGATGGCCCAGGGGGCCTCCAGCCTGGAGCTGGCCGACCTCGGTGAGGCGACGCAGCTCGGCCTGCCCGTCGTCAGCCGCCTGGCCCGCGAGAACGGCCTGGAGGTCGATCTGCGCCTCTCCGCCTACGGAGGAGTACGGGCCGTGGTGCTCGTCCCGCGGCGCCTGATCACCACCATCGAGCAACAGCCCCAGAAGGTACAGCCGTTCGTGCCGAGGCGCACAGCCCCTCCGATCCGGCCGCTGCCGACGGTGGCGCGGGAGACCGTCGAGGTCAGGCAGACCACGAACGGACTGCCGCAGCGCCGACGGGAGTCGCCCGTCCCGACACCGGTCGTCCGCACGGCGCCCCAGCCCCCCGTGGTCCCGACCGTCTCCCCCGGAACGGCCGGCACGGCCCGGCAGCCGGGCCTGATGTGGGAGGCGTTCAACGGTGAGAAGAGATCGGCCACCGGCCCTTCCATCCAGCCCGAGTCATCAGATGAGGATGAGTGACCGTGACGCCACTGCCCAACATGGACTGGATGCTCAAGGAGCTCGCGTCCAGCGTCCCTTACGTGCGACACGTCGTCGCGCTCTCGTCGGACGGTCTGTGCATCGGTCAAGCGAACACGGAGACCGACACCGCCGACGCGATCGCCGCGGCCTGCTCGGGGATGCAGAGCCTGGCGCGGGCCATCGCGCAGAAGTTCCCGCACGGGGACGGCTCGACGCGCATGGTCGGGATCGAGGTCGACGGCGGCTACTTCTCCCTGATGGCGGCCGGACCCGGGGCCTACCTGGCGGTACTGGCCGATGAGGAGGTGGACGCGGGGCTGCTGGGCGACCGCATGCGCACGCTCGTCTTCAGGATCGGCCAGCACCTGACAAGCCCCCCTCGTGATGACGTCGGGCAGGCGATGTGACGTCAGAGCACCACGGGGCTTGGGACGAAGGCAGTCCCGTTCCGCTTTATGTCATCTCCGGTGGTCCCGGTTCCTCGGCCAAGGCCTTCAACCTGGTCACCCTCATCACATCGAGGTCCGCACCCGAACCCGCGATGCAGCCCGAGCAGGCGGCGATCCTCTCCATGTGCCAGTACCCGCTGTCGGTGGCAGAGATATCCGCGTATCTCACGCTGCCGTTCAGCGTCCTCACGGCGCTGCTCTCGCAGCTCGTCGAGGACGGGCGGGTCGAGGCCATCGCCCCGGTCCCTGTCGCCGCGGTCCCCGAACTCGGCCTTCTGGAGGCGGTGATCCATGGACTACGCAACCTCTGAAGTACCCGCCGCCGGCCCCCGCGGCACCGACATGCTGCTGCCGCACGGCGCCAGGGGAGTGAAGGTGGTGATCGTCGGCGGCTTCGGCGTCGGCAAGACGACGATGGTCGGGGCGGTGAGCGAGATCTCGCCCCTGACGACCGAAGAGACCATGACGCAGGCCGGGATCGGGATCGACCAGAACCCCGGTGCCGAGGGCAAGAACACCACCACCGTCGCCATGGACTTCGGCCGCATCAGCATCAACGAGGAGCTGATCCTCTACCTCTTCGGAACACCGGGCCAGGAGCGCTTCTGGTTCCTGTGGAACGGCATCTTCGAGGGCGCGCTCGGGGCCGTGGTCCTCGTCGACACCCGCAGGATCGAAGTCTGCTTCGAGATCATCACCCGCCTGGAAGACCGCCGCGTCCCCTTCGTCGTGGCCGTCAACTCCTTCCCCGGGGCCCCGCAGCACCCGCTGTCGGTTCTGCGGACCGCTCTGGACCTCAACGAATCCGTGCCCATCGTCACCTGTGACGCGCGCGACCGGTCGTCATGCCGTGACGCCCTGCTCTCGCTGATGGGCTACCTGTGCACCCTCGCTGCCGCCCAGGAGTCCGCATGACCGTCCCGCCCGCCGACCGCAGCACGACCGAACCGGGGCTGGTGCCGCCCCCGGGCTGCCCGGCCCACGCCGCCCACTCCGCCACCGGCGCCGGGGGAGCGACCCGGCTCCACGGCGTCGCCGCCGAGACCGACCCCATGGCCCTGTACGAGAAGCTGAGAGCCGAACACGGGCCGGTGGCGCCCGTCCTGCTCGAAGGGGACGTACGCGCCTGGCTCGTACTGGGGTACCTCGAAAACCGCGACGTGGCCACCCGCTCCACCCAGTTCTCCCGCGACCCCCGCACCTGGCACGGGTGGCGGAGCGGCGAGATCGACCCCGAGACCTCGCCGCTCGTGCCGATGATCGGCTGGCGTCCCGACTGCGTGTGCGCGGACGGCGAGGAGCACCAGCGTCTGCGCGGCGCCGTCACCGCCGGACTCAACCAGTTCGACCAGCGCGGCATCCGGCGTCACATCACCCGCTTCGCACACCAGTTGATCGACAATTTCAGCGAGAACGGCAGGACGGAGCTGGTGGGCGAGTTCGCCGAGCCCCTGCCCATGCTCGTCCTCACCCGCCTGCTCGGCATGGCGGACGAGGACGCGCCCCAGCTCGTCCACGCCGCCCGGGACCTCTTCAAGGCCACCGAGACCTCGCTCGCCAGCAACGCCTATGTGCTGGAGACCCTGAAGCAGCTCGTCGCCGCCAAGCGCGTCCGGCCCGGACAGGACATCGCATCCGTGCTCATGGCCCACCCGGCCGGTCTCAGCGACGAGGAGGTGCAGCACCACCTGCGCCTCATCCTGCTCGCGGGCTATGAGACCACCGCCAATCTCATGGCCAACGTGCTGCGGATGGCGGTCACCGACCCGCGGTTCCGCGGGTCGCTGGCCGGCGGTCAGATGACCCTGCCCGAGGCGGTGGAGCAAGTGCTCTGGGACGAACCGCCGTTGATGGTGTGTCCGGGCCGCTGGGCGACCGGCGACACCACGCTCGGAGGACAGGAGATCAAGGCGGGCGACATGCTGCTGCTCGGCCTGGCCGCCGGCAACGTCGACCAGACGGTCCGCCGGGATCCCTCGACCCGCGTGCACCACAACCGCGCGCACCTGTCCTTCAGCGCCGGCGCCCACGAATGCCCCGGCCAGGACATCGGCCGTGTCATCGCGGACACCGGCATCGACATCCTGCTCACCCGGTTGCCCGACATCAGCCTGGCCGTTCCCGGCTCCGAGCTCACCTGGCGTTCCTCGACCTGGGCCCGGCATCTGACCGCGCTGCCCGTGAAGTTCGCCGCCCGGCCCCGCGAGGCCCGTGAGCTGCTGACGGCGCCGCTGCCGGCGCCGCCCCCGCCGGCCGTCGGCATGCCCATCGCCCCGCGCATGCCGGATTCCGTACCCCGTCTCTCGTGGCGGGCGCGGCTGAGGCGGTTCCTGGGCATGTGACGGGCCCGGAGCGGCCCGGACCGCCCCGGCGTCCCGGCGTATCGGCGCCGAGGCCGGGGCGGATGCCGGGGCGGACGTCACGGCCGGGGGGCTGCCGGACGGCACGGTTCGGCGGCCCCTCAGTTCGCACCGCTCCCGGGGGCGTAGCGCGGTGCCCCGGTGTACCAGGCGTGGAGCCCGGACAGGAAGCTCCAGGCGCCGCGGAGCCAGGCCTCCAGCTCGATCCGTTCGCCCTGGTCCAGTCCGGCCCGCTGGACGAGCGGGGGCAGTTCGTTGCGTATGAGGTGCTCGAAGTGGCGCAGCCGGGCGGAGACCAGGTCCGCGGCGGCGTGCATCGCCTCTTCGACGGTGATGCCCAGGGACGTCTCCAGTACGACGACGAGGTTGTTGACGTCGTACTCGTCGTGGACTTCCCGCTGGTAGGAGGCGATGTCGTTGGCCAGGCCCATGTAGTCCATGAAGGCGTCGAGGAGAGCGCAAACGGCACCGCTGTGCCGGATGCGCTCGGGTATCCGTGCACCGGTGGCGAGTTCGACGGAGTACGGGGCGGTGTACGCGGCGAAGCTCTCGCGGCGGAACTGGGCGTACTCGATGAGGTCGGGGACGCGGCCGGCACGGCTGTTGACCAGTTCCTGGACTCCGGCGTCCACGTAACGGGCCAGCGCCCGGTTGAGCCCCTGCCGCCAGTGCGCGAGTCTCGGCGGGAACAGGCGTCGCTGGAGGTCGGCCATTCCCCTCTCGATCGCGTTGGCCGGCTCGGGCAACCGGGCGTCCGGCTCCGGAGGCAGGAACTCGTGGAGACGGGCGGTGAAGGTCTGCGCGCCCGCGAGGTCGCCCGTCTGCTTGAAGGCGGAGGCGAAGTAGTCGTCCCAGGCCAGAGCCCAGAGGTTGAACCGGTGATTGAGCCGGAGGCTGACGAGGGAGGCGTCAGGAAGCGTCCATGCGGTCAACTCGTCGACGGCCATCGCGCGGAACTGGGGCCGGGTCCAGATCGGCCGGGCGGACGGAGCCGCATCGTCGGCCAGCATGCCCATCTCGCGCGCCCACGTTTCGGTCTCCTTGCGCAGAACTGACAGGTACGGATTCAGCCGCACCGGGTACGGCATCCGCAGTACGGGAAGTTCGATGTCCTGCACTTTCATGGGATCCCTACCTCCCTTTGGGCGCACATCGGTGTGCGGACCACACGTGCGAGCGGGCTGTCGTTGGAAGGAAGCCCCAGGCCAGGGGGTATGAGCGACCGGTCGGGGACTCGCTGCGTCGTACGAGGGCGTGAACGCGCTGCACATTCGGGAACGGTGGGGCCGGGCCGGCTCGGCGCCGGGGTGTGACGATGCACTACGGGGACGGATGTCGACTAGTTCTCGCCATTTGGCGCACCAACCCTTCCCACTGCGGCCGATCTGCAACCCCATGCGGTTGTCTTCGGCCACGATCAGAGCAGGATTATGCGAAGGAAACGATCACTCTGGTCGGGTTTGGCTCAAATTCGATCCCGAGGGGCGTCGTCAGGAGGCGATGCACCACGAGGGTTTCTCCGCGCTTTCTTTAGCCGAAGTTGCTTAAACAGGTCGGCCCCCCGGACGCCGGCACTATCGTCCAGGTCTCTCGATCAGTACGAGCCCGCCAGAGTCCGCCCCCGTCGCCCCAGGTGACACGCCGTTCGGGAGACCGTGCCCTCATGCCCAGTGGATCGCCCCCCACGAGGAGGTCGTTGGCCCTCCTGGCGCTGGTCGCCTCCCTGTTCGCCCTGCTCCTGGGGGGAGCGGGACCGGCCTTCGCGCATGCGGGTCTGAGCGGCACCGATCCCGCGGACGGCTCCGTCCTGAAGACCGGGCCGCAGTACGTCACGCTCACCTTCACCGAGTCCGTCGGCTTCTCCGACGACTCGCTCAGGGTCCTGTCGCCGAAGAACGAGCGCGTGAACCCGCGTCCCGCGCAGCACGTGGACGGCAAGGACGACACCGCACGGGTGGAGTTGTCCGGCAACCTGCCCCAGGGCAGCTACACGGTGGCATGGCGGGTCGTCTCCGCCGACGGCCACCCGATCTCCGGCGCCTTCGTCTTCTCCGTCGGCCAACCGTCCGAGACCGCCGCCGTGGTGGCGACCGGCTCACCGGACGAGACGGCGGTCGGCCGCCTCTACGGCGTCTTGCGGTACGTCGCCTACAGCGGTCTGGCCCTCCTCGTCGGAGCTGCCGCGTTCGCCTCGGTGTGCTGGCCCGCGGCGGGGTCGGTCCGTCCGGTGCGCAGAACGCTGGCACTGGGGTGGGTGGCGCTGACGGCGTCCACGGTGGCCCTGTTGCTGCTGCGCGGCCCGTACGAGGCTGCCGGTCCGCTGACTTCGGCGTTCGACGTGGCCCTGTTGGGCCGGACCGTGACCGGGAGGCCCGGCGCCGCACTGGTCGCACGGCTGCTGCTCCTGGCGCTTGCCGCGGTGTTGTTCGGGCGGTGGGCCCGACGGCCCGGCGCCGGCGACCCCGGGGTCCGCGTCCGGATGGCCGGCGCGCTGCTCGCCGCGGCCCTGGCGGTCACGTGGGCCGCCGCGGAACACGCCTCCGCCGGTATCCAGGTGGCACTGGCCATGCCCGTCGCCGCTCTGCACCTGCTGGCCATGGGGGTCTGGCTGGGCGGACTGGTCACCCTGCTGCTCCTCCTGCGGCGCCGGGGTTCCGAGGGCCGGGAGGTCCCGGCGTCCGCGATCGGCCGCTTTTCGGCGCTGGCCTTCGGCGCCGTCGCGGTACTGGTCGGCACCGGGGTGTACCAGTCCTGGCGCCAAGTCGGCTCCTGGCAGGCGCTGTCCACCACCTCGTACGGGAAGACCCTCCTCGTGAAGGTCGCCGCCGTGGTCCTGGTGTTGTGCGTGGCCTCCTTCTCCCGCCGCTGGACCGCCCGCCTCGTCCACGAGGCGCCGGCCACGAAGACGCCGACCGTGCCCGCCACCGAGCGGGTGCGGGTGGCCCAGACGGTGGGGGCGCCCGCTCCTCCGGCGCGAGAGGACCGCGACACCACGTCCGGTGCGCCTGCCGGGGAGGGGCCGGGCGAAGACACG
Organism: Streptomyces sp. NPDC051582; assembly: GCF_040681715.1. Taxonomy (NCBI): domain Bacteria; kingdom Bacillati; phylum Actinomycetota; class Actinomycetes; order Kitasatosporales; family Streptomycetaceae; genus Streptomyces; species Streptomyces sp. NPDC051582. Next base: position 54,900 of record NZ_JBFAZJ010000014.1, on the reverse strand, counting down.
GAGCCGCCCCTCTCCGAAGCCGTCGCGTACCGGCGCGGCCTGCGCCGCATGGTGACCGCCGAAGCCGTGCTCGGCGTCGTCGTCCTGGTGATCACCACGGTGCTGACCGGCACCCAGCCCAGCCGCGCGGCCGGCGAGCGGGACTCGACGGCCTCCGCGCAGGGACCGCAGGTGAAGGTGGTCACCGTCCCCTTCGACATGGGCACGGCCAACCACCAGGGCACGGTACAGATCACGCTGACGCCGGGCCGCGTCGGCGAGAACACGGTCGAAGCCGTCGTCTACACCGCTGACGGCGGCCTCGCCACCGTCCCGGAACTGCGCCTCGCGCTCACCCAGGACGAGCTGGGGATCGGCCCGCTCGACGCCAAGCTCAAGGACCAGAAGGGGTACTGGGCCACGTACGACCTGCGGCTCCCCATGCCCGGCGTGTGGACCCTGAACGTCACGGTGCGCACCACCGACATCGACCAGGTCACCGTGCGCGACACCGTCCGCATCACGCCGGTACCGAGGTAGGGGGCCACGGTCCGGCTCGCCCCGGCCGTCCGGTGCCCGATCGGTCCGGTCAGGCCTGGCGGCGGTTGCGGCGCATCCACCAGAAGCTGCCGGCGGCGGCGGCGAGGAGGAGCAGGGCGGATATCACCCCGGCGACGGTGCCCGTGCCGCTGCCGGCACCGCCGTCACTCGCCGCCTTCGCGCTCGCGGACGCGGCGGGCGCCGACGCGGACGCCGCGGAGGGCTGGACGGAGGGGGCGGCGGGGCTCGGCGTGGGGGAGGGGCCGGCGGCGATCGCCTTGGCTCCCGGGGCCGCGGCCTCCAGTGCGAGCAGGGGGGCTGGGTTGTCGACCTTCTCGCCGTCCGCGGGAACTTCGATCCAGCGGGCGACCTCTCCGTCGCCGTACGTCTCCAGGGTCTTGAAGGCCAGGGACTTCTCGTCGGGCAACTGGCGTACGGTGACGCTGTACTCCGCGTCGGTGCCGGTCGCCAGAGCCGGGCCACCGATCGTGTATCCGTCCGCAGTGGCCGTCAGTTTCCACTCCTTCGGAGCGTCCTTGAGCGTCAGGGCCTCCGCAGCGATGCCCTTCGGCAGAACCACCCGCAACTCCGAGATGCCCGCGCTCTCCGATTCGGCCTCGGAGGTGAACGACAGCGTCACGTTCTCGGCGAGGGCACGCGGGTCGGAGGCCGTGACCTCGGCGTGCGCGGCGGCGGGTCCGGCCGCCACGCCCACGACCACCAGGGCGCCGACGGCCGCGATGCCCAGCCCGCGGAGCTTCGGGCGAGTGCGTGATGTGTGCATGATGGAGCCCTCCCGGTACGCGGGGCGGGGGAACGTCCCCCGCACCATGTCGGGCCCATCATCGACCGCCCCCGATCGCCCACTGCGCCAACTGTCAATTGCGGAGCAGTTTTCCCCGATCACCGCGCCAACCGGCCTGGGCCTGGACCTCAGAGGGCCAGGGGGAGGGCGGCCAGGCCCCGGGTGAGGCGGGTCCGGCGCCAGGTCAGGGACTGCGCGGGGACGGCCGTGCGGGCGTTCGGAAAGCGGGTCACCAGCGCGCGGAGGGCGATTTCCGCCTCGGCGCGGGCCAGGGGGGCTCCCGGGCAGCGGTGGATGCCGTGGCCGAAGGAGAGGTGGCCGCCGGCGTCGCGGTCGAGGTCGAGGCGGTCCGGGTCGGGGAAGGCCGCCGGGTCACGGTTCGCGGCCCCGGGGGCGATGAGCACGGGGACGCCCGCGGGGATGTCGACCCCGCCCACGCGCAGGCCCTCGGTGCTGTGACGGAAGGTGGCCACGCTCACCGGGGAGTCGAAGCGCAGCAGTTCGTCCAGGGCGCCGGGGATCAGATCCGGGTCCCGCCGCAGCCGGTCGAACGCCTCCGGGTGCCGGAGCAGGGCCAGCACGGCGTTGCCGATGAGGTGGGTGGTGGTCTCGTGCCCGGCGACCAGGAGGAGGGCGGCCAGGGAGACGGCCTCCTCCCGGTCGAGTCCGCCCGCGTCGCAGTCGCGCAGGAGGGAGTGGAGCGGGCCTTCGCCGGGGATGGTGCGGGCCGTGTCGACGAGATGGGTCAGGTAGCCGCCGATCCGGTGCGAGGCGGCGTCGATCCGGCCGTTGTCGGTCGCGTCGAAGAGGTCGTGGGACCAGCCGGCGAGCGTGGCGCGGTCGGATTCCGGCACCCCCAGCAGCTCGCAGACCACGGTGACCGGCAGGGGTACCGCCAGTTCCGCCACCAGGTCGACCTCCGTGCCCGGTCGCCACCCGGCCATGAGGTCGTCGACGACCCGGGTGATGTACGGGCGCAGTTCCCGGACGCGGCCGGTGGTGAACAGGGGCGTCGCCACCCGCCGGTGGCGGGTGTGCGCGGGCGGGTCGCTCGCCAGCATGTTGCGGGAGATCGCCGGGTGCAGGTCGCGGTTCGAGGGCCGGTCGGCGAAGAAGCGGGCCGTGTCCTTGGACAGGCGGGGGTCGGTGAACGCCTCGCGGGCCTCGGGGTGGCCGGTGACCAGGTACGCGTGGTGCCCGCCGGAGCCGGTGGGGATGCGTTGCACCGGGCAGCCTTCGCGCAGCGCTTCGTAGGTGGGGTAGGGGTCGGCGAAGAAGCGGGGGTCGCGCAGGGGGTCCTGCCGCGGGGCGCTCACGAGGCCACGCCCGTGTCCTGTCGTGCCGGGCGGCGCTTACGGGCGTCGGCCACGAGGAGCAGCCACGCGGTCTCCGCGGGAAGGTCGCCCTTGCGCGAGCGGGTGCCGGCGGCGGGCGGGGCCTCGTCGCCGTCGAGGGGGAGTCCGGAGCGCTTCGCCTCGACCGCCGCGGCGATGACCGCGGCCTCCACCTCGGCGTCGCCCTCGGGGGTGTCGGCCGTGCCCCGGCGGGCGACCTCGGCTGCCGCGGCGTCCCGTACCGATGCCTGGCGGTACCGGCGCAGGGCCAGCACGCAGTCGTTGATCTCGATGACCCGGCGGTGCAGGTGGAAGTCGAGGTCGTGGGTGTCGGCCCCGGTGTTGCCCGGGTCGAGCACGACTTCGGGGACCGCCGAGGTGACCTCGCGCCACAGGGGTTCGAGCGCGGTGAACGAGTTCCGTTCCCAGCGGCGGCGGCGCAGTCGGCTGAGCGGCCACAGCAGGGCGGGGAGGGTGAGCCCGGCGGTGATGAGGAGCACGGCGACGGCGGGCGCGGTCACGCTGAACGTGCAGCGGAAGGGGGTGAGCGGCGTCGCGCACCGGGCGTGGTCGGGGACGAGCCCGAGGCCGAGGCCGATGGACACCAGGGCGAAGAGCTTGTACGCCGCGTAGACGAGGGCGAAACCACAGCCCACCGAGGTCGTGCGCAGGCCCCAGCGCTGACTGCGCCGGGTCGAGCGCCGGGACTGGGCCCAGGTCTGCAGCAGGAAGTCCTTGGCCGTGTACCCCAGGTAGGAGACGTAGATGAGCACGTAACACGCGTACAACACCGGATTTCGGCCGGTGATTTGTTCGGCGGAGAAGAAGGCGGTCATGCCGGCGACGCAGATCGCGAGGGCGATGACGCGCAGTCGGATCTGCCGGTGCGCGCTTTCGCGCTCCAGGTTGAGCTGGAAGAGGAAGGCGAGGACCGAGGTGGCCGCCGTCAGGGTGAAGGTGTTGCTGAGGAGCCGGGCGCCGTGCGGGACCACCGTTTCGACCGCGCGCTCCACCGCGGGCGCGTACGAGGCGAAGGCGAGGGCGAACGAGGTCAGCAGCGCCGCCATCGCCCACGTGCCCGTGGGGCGGTGTCCGCCGCGCCCGCGCACCCAGTAGGCGGCGAAGCACAGCAGCACGACGGCCGTGCCCGTGAACAGGATGTTGATCATTTCCGGTGGCGATTCTTCCTGTGTGGCTCGGCGAACAGTGCATCCCAGCTCTCGGCGCCGCTGGCGGGCCGGCTCGACGGGCTCTCGCGTCCCCGGTACATGAGTTGCCGGATCACGCTGGCCATCACCTCGGCCTCGCGTTCGTCCTCGCTGGTGTAGCTGGTCCGGCCGGACATGCGCTGTACGAGGGTGGGGTTGAACCCGATCGCGCGCAGGGTGTCCCGGTCGAGTTCGAGACTGCCCGGGTGGTCGCAGATGACGTGGCTGATCTCGTGGGCGAGTATGTGGTTCTGGTGGAGGGGGGAGGTGGCTTCCTCATAGAACAACAGGTCGGCGTCCGGGGTCTCCAGGCGGATGCCGCACGGAGCGTCCATGGCGCCCAGGGTGCTCAGGGGGCGCAGGACGATGGGGCGTCCGCGCTGTTCGGCCACGGCGTCGCGGAGGTCGCGGGTGCTGAAGCGGTGCGGGAGCCGAAGTGCCTCGACGCGCGCCTCACACGTGGCGCGAAGCTGCTCAAGGTCCATGTCCTCACTCTGGTGACGCCGGTCGCGGGCCCCCAATGTTGGCATGTCCGCGACGCCACTTTGAGGGCGGGTGCAGCCGCGGCCGGGGTCAGTCGTCCAGGTCGAGGTCCTGCGCCGGGTCGTCGGTGGGGAGTCCTTCGAGTCTGCGGGCCTGTTCGATCACGGTGGACAGCATCTTGAGGCTGTCGACGCTCAGGCCGTTGGCGCGCAGGGCCACCTTGCGGACGTCCCTGTCGCGCATGGCGGCGAGGAGGCCGATCTCCGCCTTCGTGCGTTCGGCCGCCGCGCTGTCGACGAAGTAGCCCGCCGGTACGCCGAAGAAGTCGGCCAGGGCCTTGATGGTGTGCCGCGTCGGGTTCCGCTTGGTGCCGGTGCGCAGCTGCTGGATGGCGCTCGCCGTCACCCCGCGCCCCTCTCCGGTCGCGGCCTCGCGGATTCCCTCGGCAACCTCCGCGTACGTGTAGGGCCCCCGGGAAGGGGGGTGTACCTCGCGGAAGAGGTGGTCCAGGAGTTGGGCGAAGGTGGGCGACTGTTCATCCTCCACGTGCACGGCCTCCTTGGCGTGATGCCGAGATTTTGTCCACCACAGTGTTTTTCGAAACCCCTCGGGTCGGCCCCGGCAACACTTTGGTTGACGCCGGATGGTCACTCTGGTGTACGTTACCAACGCTTCGCCGCCACTGAAGTATCGAGGTGGGAGTGGTGGCGGTGCCGTCCGGGTCGGGGTCGAGCTTCACGGGGGTGAGCTCGGCCGGCGACCCGTAACGCCGTGGCCGCGCCGGACGGATCCGCCCGGTCGGCGCGCGGCGGCGCCGGTGGCCGCGGTCGCGGTGGACGGGCCCCGCGGGGTCTGCGCTCGTAGCCTGAGGTGGGTGCCCGATTTCTGTCCGGCAGCCGGCGAAGCGGCGGGAGGTGGTCCCATGAGCAGGCGCTGGACCGCGCGGCTGGCCCTGGCGACGGGCCTGGCGGCGCTGGTGGTGCTGGTGCTGTTCGGCGGCCTCGCGAGCCTCCTGCTGATGGCCGTGGGCTGGGCGGGACTGGTCCTCACGGCGGCAGGGGCGTGGTGGATGCTGACCCACACCGGCTGGATCAGGGTGCTCGCCGGGCTGCTGGTGGTCATCGCACCACTCGCCGTCCTGCTCCTGTACTCGGCCGCCGGGCTGCTGTGGGTCGTGCTGGTCTCACTCGCCCTGTGGGCGCTGGCCGTTGCCGCGGGCAGCGCCGCCCTGACCGAGGACGCCCCGGGCATGCCGGAGCACTCCGCGGCCCGGGCCGAGCGGCCCTTCGTGATCATGAATCCGCTCTCGGGTGGCGGAAAGGTCGGGAAATTCGGCCTGGCGGAGCGGGCCAGGGCCCTGGGCGCCGAGGTCGTCCTGCTGGACCCGGACCGCCGCCAGGACGTGGCCGAGCTGGCGCGGCGGGCCGTCGAGGACGGGGCCGACCTGCTGGGCGTCGCGGGCGGCGACGGTACGCAGGCCCTGGTCGCCGCCGTGGCCGTGGAGCACGACATCCCCTTCATGGTGATCAGCGCCGGCACGCGCAACCACTTCGCCATGGACCTGGGCCTGGACCGGCAGGATCCCTCCCGGTGTCTGGAGGCCCTGACCGACGGCGTCGAACTGCGCGTCGACCTCGGCTACATCCACGAGGGAGGCTCGGAGGACAGGACCACGGGCAGCACGCGCAGCGGGGGGCGTACGGGCCGGGTCTTCGTCAACAGCGCCTCGTTCGGCGTGTACGCGGAAGTCGTGCAGAGCCCGGCCTACCGCGACGACAAAGCCCGCACCATCCTGGAGATGCTGCCGGCTCTGCTGACCCACGACAGCGGATCACGGCTGAGCGTCCGCGCGGATGCGCTGGTCCTGGACGGTCCCCAAGCCGTGCTGGTGAGCAACAATCCGTATCAGAAGGGCGATTCGGCGGGGCTCGGGCGCCGGGAGCGGCTCGATTCCGGTGAACTCGGGGTGCTCGGTGTGGAGGTCTCGACCGCCGCCGAAGCGGCGGGGTTGCTGCTGCACGGCAGGCAGGGCCGCGGGCTGACCGTCGTCACCGCCCGCGAGGTGGTCGTCGACGCCGATGTACCCGCCATCCCGTGCGGTGTCGACGGCGAAGCCCTGGTGCTGTCCACTCCCGTGCGCTGTCGCATCGCCTCCGGCGCCCTGCGCGTGCGCGTGCCCCGGCACCGTCCCGGCGTGCCGCGCACCCCGGCTGCGACGGACTGGCGCCGGGTGCGGCGGCTGGCGCTGACGATGGGACGGGCCGCGGCGGGGCGCACGGTGCAGACCCGCGCCGAGCACCCCGACAAGCCGGAGCGGGGTGGCTCCGGTGAGTGACGCCGCCCCGGCCGCGCGGACGCCAGGCGGTCTGCGGCGAGTCATCGCGCCGCTGGCCCTCGCCCAGTTCATCTGCAGTTTCGCCGGCTCCAACATGAACGTGATGATCAATGACATCAGCGAGGACCTCGACACCACCGTGCAGGGCGTCCAGATCGCGATCACGTCTTCCTGCTGGTGATGGCCGCCCTGATGATCCCCGGTGGCAAACTGACCGACCGCTACGGCCGCAAGCGGTGCCTGCTCGCGGGCCTCGTCGTGTACGGCGTGGGCGCGCTGCTGAGCGCCGTGGCACCGGGCCTGGGCGTCCTCATCCTCGGCAACTCGATCCTCGAAGGCGTCGGCACCGCCCTGCTCATCCCGCCCGTCTACATCCTCACCACACTGCTCTTCACCGACACGACCTCGCGCGCCCGCGCGTTCGGGACGATCATGGCGCTCGGAGGAATCGGGGCCGCGGCCGGGCCGCTGATCGGCGGGCTCATCACCTCGGTCCTCAGCTGGCGTGCCGCGTTCGTGTTCCAGGCCCTGGTCATCGTGGTGATCGTCGTCCTCAGCCGCCGCATCGAGGACCCGCTGCCGCCGGATCCGGCCCGCCCGTTCGACGTCGTGGGCACCGTCCTGTCCGCCATCGGGCTCATCCTCGTCGTCACCGGCATCCTCGCCGCCGACGACAACCTCTGGCTGATGCTCGCCCTGCTCGTCCTCGGCGCGCTCTTCCTGGCCGGCTTCTTCGCCTGGGTCCGCGCCAGGGAACGGGCCGGCAAGGAGCCGCTGCTGTCCACGAGCCTGTTCCGCAGCCGCACCTCGAACCTCGGACTCGCGACCCAGAACGCCCAGTGGCTGCTCCTCATGGGGGTGTCCTTCACCGTCGCCTCCTACCTCCAGGTCGTCCGCGGCTACGACGCGATCCAGACCGGGGTGATCTTCACGGCGGCCACCCTCGGAATCCTCGTCTCCTCGCTCGCGGCCGAACGCCTGGCCGAGCGCCGCGCCCAGCGCACCCTCATCGTCACGGGATTCGTCACCGGTATCGCCGGCATCGTCGTCCTGGTCCTCGTGGTCGCAGGCTCGCCCAGCCCCTGGGCCTTCGCGCCGGGGCTGCTCCTCATCGGCCTCGGCCTCGGCGTCATGCTGACCCCCTCCGTCAACATCGTCCAGTCCAGCTTCGCCGAGGACCAGCAGGGCGAGATCTCCGGCCTGTCACGCAGCGTCTCCAACCTCGGCTCGTCCCTCGGCACGGCGGTGGCGGGCACCATCCTCGTCGCCGGTCTCACCAGCCACGCCTACGCCGCCGCCATGATCACCCTGGCGGCCGTCGGCCTCATCGGCCTCGCCGCCGCGGCGCTCCTGCCGCGGCGCCCGCCACCCGCCCTCGCCTCCACGGGCCGACGAGGGCCACCGAGCCCGGGCGGCGACGCATGAGGCGGACGCATCCGCGGTGAGGGGCGGCGATCAGCGGCGATCCGTGGCCGTGAAGATCCGGTCCAGGTGGTGGCGCAGGACCTCGACGGCGGACTCGGGCCCGCGCTGGCCCACCAGGACGCTCGTGCCCATCGCCGCCGCCATCGCGAGGAGGCTGATCGCCTCCGTGCGCGCGTCGACACCGGGATCGGCCGCCCCGCGTTCCTGTGCCTGCCCGATCAGGCCGGCCACCGCGTCCTCGGCGGCGTTCGGGTTGTCGATGAACGGCTGGGCGGCCAACGCCTCGTCGGTCACGGACAGGATCGAGTAGGAGCTGTAGAGGAGGTGGAAGGTCCGGCTCTCCTCGTCGGTCGGCAGGGAGGCCAGCAGCAGCGCTTCGATCGTCGCGCGCGGGCCGGGATCCGGGCCGATGGCGGCGAGGCGGGCGCCCACCCGCGCCGTGAAGCGCTCGGTCAGGTGCTGGAGCCCGTAGAAGAGCAGGTTCTCCTTGGTCTGGAAGTAGTACTGCACCAGGCGCAGGGACACCCCCGCCTCGGCCGCGACATCGCGCATTCCGACGGCGTGCAACCCCCGCCGTCCGGCGACACGGACGAGCGCTTCGGCGATCTGGGTACGGCGTTCCTCGTGGTCCACGCGCTTGGGCATCGGTGGGGTCTCCGGCCGGGTGAGGGGGCTGGGTGGGCTCTTCATGGTACCGCCGTATCAAGAGCATGGTACGGTCGTATCACGAACAACGGATCTTTCCCGGAGGTGCCCCGTGCCCGAGAACACGACCCGAGCGCGCCGCGACATCGGCCGCTACGTCAACGACGAACTGCGCGACCGCTACTTCGCCGCCTGTGACGCGCTCTACGCGATGGGCGCGCCGATCCGCTCCGAGACGGACGTCGAGACCAGCTTCGGCACCACCCACGTCTACCGGTACGGCCCCACGGACCCGGCAGCCGGGTCACGCACGCCCGTCGTCCTGATCCACGGCTCCGGCGGCTGCTCCGCCCAGTGGTACCCCAACACCCACGCGCTCAGCGCCGAACGCCCCGTCTACGCGCTCGACACCCCCGGAGACCCCGGCCGCAGCGTCCAGCGCGAACCCATGTGGCAGCCCGAGCGCGCAGCCCAGTGGATGGACGAGGCCCTCGACGCCCTCGGCCTCGACCGCGTCCACCTCGTCGGCTCCTCCTACGGCGGCTGGCTCGTCATCAACCAGGCCCACCTGAAGCCCGGCCGAATCGCCTCCGTCACGGCCCTCGACCCCGGCGGCCTGGAAAAGGTCGGCCTGCGCTTCTTCGTCTGGATCTTCGCCAGCCTCTTCGCCACCTACGCGCCCAAGGCGCTGCGCCCGCGCCTCGCCGCCTGGCTGGAGCAGCCGGTGATCATCGTTCCCGAACTCCGCGCCATGATCCAGGCCAGCGTGCGGGCCTTCCGGATCCGCCGCCCCGCGCCACTGCCGCTGTCCGACGCCGAACTGGGTTCCATCCGGACGCCGTTCTACCTGATCATGGGCAAGCGGAGCCTGCTGGTGCATCCGAAGCGGCAGCTGGAACGCGTTCCGCGCGTGATCCCCGGGGCCCGTGCCGAGGTGGTCGCCGCGACCGGGCACGGACCGCAGATCGACCACCCCGAAATGGTCAACACCCGGGTGCTGGACTTCATGGAGGACGTGGACTCCCGCACTCCCGCCACAGGCCCCGGCGCCTGACGCGTGCCGTGCTCCGCGGAGCGCGGCCGGTGTGGGCGGGATCAGTCGCTGGTGATGACGAGCTTGCCGCGGACGTGGCCCGTGGTGGACGCGGAGTGGGCGTCGGCGATGTGTGAGAGGGGGTACGAGGTGGTGTCGGCCACGCGCAGCTTCCCGGTGGTGACGAGGTCGGCGAGACGTGTCATGTCCGCGGGCGTGGCCCGGTAGAAGAAGTTGACCGCCTTGACGTCCCGGGCGGCGAGGGCCTCGGGGTCGGCCGAGAAGACGGTGCTGACCACGCGCGCCCCGGGCCGCAGTAGCGGTGCGAGGCGTACGTTCAGTGCTTCGGCGGTGCCGGCGAGGTCGAGGACGGCGTCGATGCCGTCGGGATGGGCCGCCGCGACAGCCCGGGCCGGGTCGGTGGTGCGGTGGTCGATGGTCTCGGCCGCTCCCAGGCCGCGGGCGTAGCCCTGGTCCTCGGCGGCGGCGGTGGCGATGACGTGGACGCCCGCGGCGGCCGCGAGCTGGATGGCGTACGAGCCGACTCCGCCGGTCGCCCCGACGATCAGCAGCGTCTCGCCCGCCTTGAGGTCCAGCCAGGCCAGCGTGGCCAGGGCGGTGCCGCCGGTCATCGGCAGGGCGGCCGCGGACACGGGGTCGAGGCCGCCGGGCCGGGGGGCCAGGGCCGCGTCCTGCGGGGCGGTCATGTACTCGGCGAACGAGCCGTGCCGGAACGTGTGCGGCCAGGCCATGCCGAAGACCTCGTCCCCGGCGGTGAAGGTGCCGACGCCCTCGCCGACGGCGGTGACCCGGCCCGCGACATCGATGCCGAGGGTGAGGGGGGAAGGCGTGCGGGGCGCCGGAGTCGGCCAGCGCCCCCGCGGCGATCTTCCAGTCCAGCGGGTTGACGCCGGCGGCGCGGACCTTGATCTGGATCTCACCCGGGCCGGGCAGCGGGGTGGGGAGATCGCGCAGGGCGGGAGTGTCGTCGAAGCCGTCGATGGCGAAGGCGTACATGGCGGGGTCCTTCGGGGGAGGGGGATGAGAGCGGCCGGCGGGTGGGTCTCGGCCACTCCATAGGTAACTATCTAATTCGAGCATAGTTAGCTATGGGATGATGTCAAGCAGAACGCAGCGGCCATGGAAGAAACGGGGATCCACTGTGGAGCGTGACCGCGAGATACAGTCCCGGGCGACGGCGACGGCGACGGTGCCCGGCGCGGAGCCCATGGTCTGCGCGGTGGTCAATTACGCCGCCCGGCTGCTGAGCCAGGCCATCACCGCCCGCCTCGCCGAGCTGGGAGTCAGCCTCGGTCAGCTCCCCACCCTGCTCGCGCTCTACGAGCAGGACGGTCTGACCCAGAGCGAGCTCGCGCGCCGGACCGGTGTCGAGCAGCCGACCATGGCCCTCAACCTGCGCCGCATGGAACGCGACGGCCTGATCGGGCGTACCCCCGACCCCTCGGACGCCCGCCGCGCCCTGGTCACCCTCACCCCCCGGGCAGCGGAGCTGCGCGAGCCAGTCCAGGAGCTGCGCTCCGGCATCGACGCGGAAGCGCTCACCGGATTCACCCCCGAGGAGCACGCGCGGCTGCGGGACTTCCTCGACCGCATGACCGCCAACCTCGACGCCATGGTGAACGGCCCGGCCGGCCCGCCCAGAGCGGCTCCCGCCCCGCCGACCACGGCAGGCGCATGATCCAGTAGCGGCGTAGAGTGAAGCGGAGGGGCAAGAGAGCCTGCGCTCTCGGTGCGGGCCGGGCCCCGCGGCGCGTCGGAACGGGGGTCGTGCCCCATGCGCAGTGCACCGTCACCCGAGATCGTCGAGGACGGCCCAGCCGTCCTCGCCGACATCGCACTGAACGTCAACGGGCAGGACCGCCGTCTGACGATCGACACCAGGATGTCCCTCCTCGACGTACTGCGTGACTGCCTCGGTCTGACCGGAGCGAAGGCCGGCTGCGACCGGGGGCATTGCGGTTGCTGCACCGTGCTGGTCGACGGCCGACGCGTCTACGGCTGCCTGACGCTCGCCGCGGCGTGCGGCGACGCGCGCGTCGTGACGGTGGAGGGCCTGGGCGCAGCGGCGGCGGACCTCCATCCGCTGCAGGAGGCCTTCGTCGCGCGAGACGCGTTCCAGTGCGGCTTCTGCACTCCCGGGCAACTGTGCTCCGCCATCGGAATGCTCGACGAGGTCGCGCGCGGATGGCCCTGTACCGGATCGGCGACCGGAGGGCCGGGGCCCCCGGTCGTGCCGGCGCTGACCCAGGAGGAGATCCGCCGGCGCATGAGCGGGAACCTCTGCCGTTGCGGTGCGTACCAGAACATCGTGGCCGCGATCATGGACGTGGCGCCGTGACGCCCGACTCCGTCGGCGCCGGCCTTCCGCGGCGGGAGGGCCGGGAGAAGGTCACGGGCCGCGCCCGCTACACCGGGGACGTGACCCTGCCGCACCTCGCGTACGCGGCGGTGGTTCCGGCGGGGGTCGCTCACGGGCGGGTCACTGCCGTCCATCCCGAGGAGGCCCTCGCCCGCTCCGGAGTGCTGGCCGTGCTGCACGGCGGCAACTGCCCGCGCCTGAACCGGACCGGCAATGCCGACCTCGCCGTCTTCCAGTCGCCTTCCGTCGGCTACCGCGGCCAGTTCGTCGCCGCGGTCGTCGCCGAGACCCCGCAGATCGCCCACGAGGCGGCGCGGATGGTGGGCATCGACTACGCCGCGGACCCGCACAGGGTCGGCCTCGACATCGCGTGCGACGGATTCCGGCCGGCGCCGGACCACGGGGCCTTCTTCCCGACCGACTGCTCGCACGGCGACGTGGAGTCGGCCCTCGCGGACGCCCCGGTGCGGATCGAGGCCACGTACACCACTCCTCCGTACCACCATCACGCCCTCGAACCGCACGGGACGGTCGCGTACTGGCACGGCGGTGCGCTGACCGTGTACGACACCACGCAAGGGCCGTCGGGGACGCGCGACATCCTCGCGCACCTCTTCGGCATCGACCCCGACCGGGTGCGCGTCATCGCCCGGCACGTCGGGGGAGGGTTCGGTTCCAAGGCCGCGCCGAGAGCCCAGCTGGTCGTCGCCGCGATGGCGGCACTCGTCGTCGGGCGACCGGTCAAGACGGCCTTCACCCGGGAGCAGCTCAGTGCCGTCGCCGGATACCGGACGCCGACCATTCAGCGGATCCGGCTCGGGGCCGAGGACGACGGCCGGCTGTTGGCCGTGTCCCATGTGTCGTTCGAACAGGCCTCCCTGACGAGTGACCACTGCGAGTACCCGGCCGCCCCCACGCGCACCATGTACGCGGCGCCGAACCGCGAGACCAGGCACTGGAGGGTGCGGCTGCACGTTCCTTCGCCGACGTGGATGCGCGCACCCGGTGAGTGCCCGGGAATGTTCGCGCTGGAATCGGCCATGGACGAGCTCGCCTTCGCCTGCTCGCTCGACCCGGTCGAGCTGCGCCTGCGCAACGACACCGCGAACGATCCGCACAGCGGCCGGCCGTTCAGCACCCGGAACCTCGCCACCTGCCTGCGCCTCGGCGCGCAGCGGTTCGGCTGGGACGAACGCGACCGCCTCCGTGCGGCGTACGGCCGGGGGCGCCTGCGCATGGGCATGGGCGTCGCCGCCTCCACCATTCCGCAGTACCGGTTCCCCTCCCGGGCGGCCGTGCGCACCGACGGCCACGGCCACTACACCGTGCGCATCGCGGCCGCGGACATCGGCACGGGGGCGCGTACGGCACTGGCCCAGATCGCCGCCGATTCCCTGCGCGTCGACGTGGACCGGGTTACGGTGGAGATCGGCGACAGCGCGTACCCGTCGGCCAGTTGGGCCGGCCGGTCCAGCGGAACGACCTCGTGGGGGACGGCGGTGGTGCGCGCCTGCGAGGCGTTGCGGACCGCCATCCGCCGAAGCGGCGGCCGCCCGGTGCCGGACGGCGGCCTCGAAGCCACGGCCGACACCCTGGAGGAGCTCTCGGTGCCGCGCGCCCACTCCCAGCACGCGTTCGGCGCGCAGTTCGCCCGCGTGACCGTGGACACGTCGACCGGGGAGATCCGGGTTCCGCGCATGCTCGGCGTCTTCGCCGTCGGCCGAGTGATCAACCCCCTCACCGTGCGATCCCAGTTGGTCGGGGGCATGGTCATGGGCCTTTCCATGGCCCTGTGCGAGGAGGGGGTCATCGACCGGACGTACGGGCACTTCCAGAGCCGCGACCTGTCCGCCTACCACGTCGCGACGTTCGCCGACGCTCCCGAGATCGAGGCGCTCTGCATCGACGAGGAGGACTTCCACACGAGCCCCATGGGGGCCAAGGGCGTCGGCGAGATCGGCATCGTCGGAACGGCGGCGGCCATCGCCAACGCCGTCCATCACGCGACCGGTCTCCGCATCCGCGACCTGCCGCTCGGCGTGCGCCGCGTGAGGGAAGCGGTCGTTCCGGGAGACGGGACATGAAACCCTTCCGCTACGAGCGCCCCGACAGCGTGGGGGAGGCCGTGGCGCTGGTCGCGGGGGATCCGGGGGCCGTGTTCGTGGCCGGCGGCACGAACCTGTTCGACCACCTCAAGCTGGGAATCGTCCGTCCGCGGCTACTGGTGGACGTCACCGGACTGCCCCTGGACGGGGTCGAGGTGCTCCCCGAGGGCGGTATCCGCATCGGGGCCACCGTCCGCAACGCCGACCTCGCCGCCCACCCCGAGGTGCGCGAGCGCTATCCGCTCGTCTCGCAGGCGCTTCTGGCCGGTGCCTCACCCCAGTTGCGCAACATGGCCACCCTGGCCGGGAACCTGCTGCAGCGCACGCGGTGCCCCTATTTCCTGAACCAGGAGACCCGGTGCAACAAGAGGCGTCCCGGATCCGGCTGTTCGGCCGTGGAGGGGCAGGGCGAGCAGACGGCCCTGCTCGGCGCGTCGGCGAGCTGCGCGGCCGTGCACCCCTCCGACCTGGCGGTCGCCCTGTGCGCGGTGGACGCGATGGTCTGCGTACGGGGCGACGCGGGCTCCCGACGTGTTCCCGTCACTTCCCTGTACCGGTCACCCGGGCACCGGCCCGAGCTCGACACCGTCCTCGAACACGGTGAACTCATCACGGCGGTGGAGCTGCCCGCGCTGGCGATGGCGGCCCGCTCCCGCTACCGCAAGGTCGGGGACCGGGCCTCCTTCTCCTTCGCGCTGGTGTCGGTCGCGGCGGCGGTCGACCGCGAAGGCGGCGAGGTCCGGGACGCGCGCATCGCCTTCGGCGGCATCGCGACCACGCCGTGGCGGGCGCGGCGGGCGGAGGCCGTCCTGCGGGGCGCGCCGGCCACCGCGGACCGGTTCGCCGACGCCGCGGACCAGGAACTCGCCGCCGCCCGCACCGTCCCGGCCACCGCGTACAAGCTTCCGCTGGTTCGCGACCTCCTGGTGGCCACGCTCGGAGACCTCTGCGGGGAAGGCTGACCGGTTCAGCCGGTGCAGGTGACCGAGAAGGGGACAGGGTTGGAGGTGGTGCGGGTGGGGCTTCGGAGTTCCACGGCCATGCCGGTGGTCAGAGTGCCGGTCTTCGCGTAGGTGGTCAGGCGTACGGTGTCGCGCCCCGTCGGGTCGGGTTCGTTGCCGATGGACAGGGTGCGCCAGTGCGGGTCCACCACCGAGCCGTCCCCGGACACCCAGCGGTAGGAGATCAGCGTCGGCTCGGACGCGGTGAACGTCGCGGTGAACGCCGGGGCCCGGTTCGCGGGGACCGGGCAGCCGCCGGTGTAGACGGTGTTCGCGCCCGCCACCGAGATCCGTACTCCCGGACCGGGGGCGGCGCCCTGGTCGCCGGCGCCGCCGTCGCCGGTTCCGTTGCCGGTGAGGGCGTAGGCCAGCCCGCCGGCGGTCAGGACGCAGGCCGCCGCGCCGGCCGCGACGAAGGCCGCCGTACGACGCCTGCGGGGGAGGGCGGGGGCCGAGGCGGGGGCGGGCCCCGGACCCGCCAGGGTGCGGGCGGCGGCCGTGGTGGCTCCCGGGTCGCGGGCTATCTCCCGCAGGGCCCCGGCGACCTCGGCGGCCAAGGTCCGCTCGGCGGGCTCCTTGCGCAGCAGACCGGCGATGACCGGGGCGAGCGGACCGGCCCGGGTCGGGACCGGCGGTTCCTCGTCCACGACGGCCCGCAGGGTGGCGAGCGCGCCGTCCTGCCGGAACGGGGAGACCCCCTCCACGGCCGCGTACAGCATCACGCCGAGCGACCACAGGTCCGACTCGGGGGCCGAGGGGCGGCCCAGCGCCCGCTCCGGCGGCAGGTACTCGGGGGAGCCGACCACCTCGCCGGCCATGGTCAGGGCGGTGCTGCCCTCGACCGTCGCGATGCCGAAGTCGCCCAGCACCACCCGTCCGTCCGCGGCGAGCAGCACGTTCGCCGGCTTCACGTCCCGGTGCTCCACCCCGGCGGCGTGCGCGGCGCGCAGCGCGGCCAGCACTTCCGCGCCGACGTGCGCGGCGTACCGGGGCGTGAGCGGCCCCTCGGCACGCAGCAGGTCGGCCAGCGACTGCCCGCGGACCAGCTCCATCACGATCCAGGGCCGGTCGTCGTACGAGACCACGTCGTAGACCGTCACCACATTGCGGTCGGGTATCCGGGCCGCCGCCCACGCCTCCCGCTCCAGCCGGCCGTACATCCGCGCGACGTCCCCAGCCGACAGGCCGGCCGGGGCCCGTACCTCCTTGACGGCGACCTCGCGCTGCAGGATCTCGTCGCGGGCCCGCCACACGATGCCCATGCCCCCCTCACCGAGCCGGGACAGCAGCCGGTAGCGGCCCGCGACCAGCCGCACCCCGTCCGGCCAACCGGGCGCACCCGGCACCGCCGCGGCGGCGGCCGCGAGCGAGGTCTCCGTCACGGTCTCGGTCTCGCTGTCCTCGTTGTGCATGGGGGCGGTTCTCCCTCTCAAAGCCGGCCGACGTGAGCATCACGTACGGGCCGTGACCCCGGTTCAGCGGGTGAGAGGAAATTTTCGAAATTGGTTGAACCAAATATGTTCTCGATCGCGTGATGGCAGACGTACGAACAGTCAGCAGCAGCGTCGCTCACAAGGAGTTGCAGTGCCATCGGTCATCGTCGGGCGCACGGGTCCGTTCACCGGGCAGAGCGTGGTCCTGGGCAGCGAGCCCCTCAGCTTCGGTCGCAAGAGCGACAACGGCGTCGTGATCGTCAGCCCCAGTGCCTCCCGGCTGCACGCCGAGATCCTCGCGGAGGACGCCGGACACGTCCTGCACGACAGGGACAGCCGCAACGGCACCTTCGTCAACGACCAGCGCATCACCCGGTACGTCCTGCGCCCCAACGACTGCATCAGGATCGGTGACGAGACCTTCCTCTACGAGGCGCAGGACTCCATGGAGACGGTCATCGACCTCTCCCTCCTGGACGTCCCCCGGCCGAGCGCGGCCGACCCCGGCACTCTGCGGGTCACCATCACCGGCGGCGGCCCGGTGGGCCTCGCCTTCGCCCTGGCGCTCGACGAGATGCTGCCCGGCCGGACCGCCATCACCCTCTACGACGGCCGCTGGACCAGGAAGGGCCCCGAGATCGTCTGGAAGGACGAGACCCAGGGCAACTTCCGCCGCCAGCAGGTGGTGACCGTCCAGAGCCGCCAGTACCTCGCCCTGTCCGAGGAGGTGCTCTCCGCGCTGTTCGACGACGACGGCGCCTACTGCGAGATGTGGCCCGTCGGCCCGGACTCGGTCGACGGCCGCCCGCCGCGCAACATCCGCATCGCCCACATCGAGGACCGGCTGCTGGCCCTGGCGAACCGGCGACCGGCGATCCGCCTCGTCCCGAAGCGCTTCGACGTGGAGCAGCAGCAGAACCGGCTGAGCCAGGAACACGTCCTGGTGGTCGCCGAAGGCGGCCGCTCCCGCACCCGCGAGCACTACGCCGACCGCTTCGGCGCCGCCGACGCCTCCATCTACTCCCTCGACGGCGAGCACCTCCAGGACATCGTCCTGGGGCTGCGCGTCACATCGAAGCTGCCGGACCCGATGAGCGTGCTGCTCACCGTGTCGCAGAACCGGTTCCTGCTCAACTCGCTGCGTGGCGAGGGCTTCCTGAACATGAGGCTCACCCGGGAGGAGGCCAGGAACGTCATCGGCATCGACCCGGTCCGCCAGGTCTTCGAGGAGTGCATCGCCACCCGCCCCTGCCTGATGAGCCGGCAGGAGGAGGACAACGAGTTCCGCTGCCCCACCCACGGCACCCTCTTCCTGCCCGCACTGCTGCGCAGCTCCCCGCTGTGGAAGGAGATCAGGCAGGGCCTGAGCCTGTTCGGGGTGGCCGAGGAGGACCTGTCCGCCATCACCTCCTTCCGGCTGGACATGGTCCAGCGCCCGCGGTTCACCGCGCAGCTGCGGCGCCCGACCGCGAGCAGCCCCGGCACGTACGGCTTCCTGCTGGGCGACGCGGCCAACGCCATCCACTTCTGGCCCGGCCGCGGCCTCAACAGCGGTCTCGCCTCCGCCACTTCGCTGGCCCGCTCGCTCAGCCGCGCCTGGCGGGGCAAGCCGCTGCGCGACGCCGATTTCATCCGGCACGAGGCGGCGATGTCCATGCTCCAGTACCGGCACAAGAGCCGGGCCTGGAACGCCATGGTGACCACGGACGAGCAGGGCGTCACCCGCGCCATCAAGGACATCATCGCCCGCAGCGCGGAGGCGGGCGCGGGCGCGGGTGCCGGTACGGCCGCCGCGTCCGGTCCCGCGTCCGGCGCCGCGGGCGGGAGCGACCTGGACGCGCTGCTGGAGCGGATGGCTGGGATCCGCGACCGGTTGGGCTCCCGGCTGCCCGGCCTGCCCACGGACGAGGAACTCCGTTCCCACCTCGCCCCCATCTCCCCGCTGACCCTGCGCACCCTGCGGGAGAGCGGCGCCTGGGACACCCTGATCGTCGGCGGCGAGGAGGCCGACATCGACCTCTTCTACCAGTCGGACTCCCCGGTCTACGTCCCCCGCCCGGCCGACCCCCGAGCCCTCCCGCTCTCCTAGGCCGTGTGCGAAAGCACGGGCCGAGCGGTCATTTCCGGACACACCGGTGCCCCGGCGGGCCTTCCCGCCGGGGCACCGCCGGACCGGCCGGGCCCGTGCCCCGACGGGCGCAACCTGTACCGCCATTCCCTCGTCTTGCAGCGCGTCTTGTGATGTTTCCCCGCGCCGCGTTTTCGAGAGGTCCGTACCGTGCCCGTCGCCAGTACCCGTTTCAGCGTCCTGTCCGAGGAATTCGCAGCCGACCCCTACCGCCATTTCGCGCCCTTGCGGGAACAGGACCCGGTGCACTATGAGCCGGCGATCGACAGCTACTTCCTCTCGCGCCACGAGGACGTGAAGCGGGTGCTGACCGACCACGAGGCGTTCACCACCGAGATGCTCCAAGTGCGCGCCGAGCCGGTGATGCGGGGGCGGGTCCTCGCCCAGATGACCGGGGCCGAGCACACCGCCAAGCGCAAGATCGTCGTACGGGGCTTCACCGGCCCGGCGCTCCAGGAGCAGATCCGTGCCGTCCGCGCCAACGCCGCCGAACTCATCGCCCCCTTCCTCACCCGGGGCCGGATGGACCTCGTGGCCGACTTCGGCAGGCCCCTCGCCATCCAGGTGACGCTCGACGTCCTCGGCCTGGAGAGACGGGACTGGCGGCAGGTGGCCGCCTGGCACGGCGGGGTCGCCGAGTTCATCACGAGCCTGGCCCTCACCCCCGAGCGCCGCCGGCACTGTCTGGACTGCGCCGAGCAGCTGGAGGCGTACCTCCTCCCCGTCATCGGACAGCGGCGCCGTCAGCCGGGCGACGACCTGATATCGAAGCTCTGCACCTCCGAGTTCGACGGCATCGGCATGAGCGACCGCGATGTCACCGCACTGATCATCAACGTCCTGGTCGCCGCCTCGGAACCCGCGGACAAGACCCTCGCCCTGCTCTTCAAACACCTGATCGACCGTCCCGGGCAGTTGGCGCAGGTCCGCCGGGACCCGGAACTGCTGGACGCGGCGATCGCCGAGACCCTGCGCTTCACCCCGCCGGTCCAGCTCGTTCCCCGCCAGGCGAAGGAGGACGCGGTGTTCGCCGGTGCCACCGTCCCGGCCGGTGCCACGGTCTTCTGCATGATCGGCGCGGCCAACCGGGACCCCGCCGCCTTCACCGACCCGGACTCCTTCGACATCCACCGCCCGGACCTCGGCGCCGCCCGCTCCTTCACCGCGGCCGCACAGCACCTGTCCTTCGGCGCCGGACTCCACCAGTGCGTCGGCGCGGCCTTCGCGCGCGCCGAGATCGAAACCGTCGCCGCGATGCTCCTGCCCCTGCTCGACCAGGTCCGCCACAGCCCGGGCTCCCGCTACCGGGAGGCCGGCCTGTACACCCGGGGCCCCGTCGCCCTGCCGCTGGACTTCACCCCCGTCCAGGCCGGTGAACGGCACGTCGGACCCACCCTCTGACCTCTCCATTAGGATCTCCGTTCGACCCGGCGAAGCCGGGTCGCGCACAAGGAAGTTGGGAGCCGCCATGGTGTCCGTGGGGGAAAGACTGAGCAGGGCGCGCGTACAGGCCTTCGTCGGCCGGGACGAGGAACTCGGGCGTTTCGGGGAGGCTTTGGCCGGCGATCCGCAGGCACCCTTGGCGTTCTACGTGTGCGGACCGGGCGGCATCGGGAAGTCGACGCTGCTACGGCGCATGGCGGACCACGCCCGTGCGGCCGGCCGGCTGCTCGTCGAACTCGACGGCCGCTTCGTCAGCCGGGACCCGGCCGATTTCGAGCGCGCCGCCGGTCCGTTCCTGGACGTTCCGGGAACGGTCCTGTTCGTGGACTCCTTCGAGTACTGCCAGTGGCTGGAGAGCTGGCTGTGGCACCACTTCCTGCCGCGTGCCGCGGAAGACACCCTCGTCGTACTGGCCGGCCGGCGTGCCCCGCAGCCGCAGTGGACCGCCGACCCCGCCTGGTCCCCGCTCCTGCACGTCACCGAACTGGAGCCGTTCTCCGAGGAGCAGGCCCGCAGCGTACTGGCGTCGGCGCACATCCGGCCCGAACTGCGCGACCGCGTACTGCGCTTCGCCGGAGGCAACCCGCTGGCCCTCTCCCTCGCCGCCGCGGCGGGATCGGACGGCTGCGGCCGGGAGGAGATCTGGGCCCCGACGGCGGACGTCCTGCGCACCCTGCTGGCGGGGCTGATCGGCGAGGTGCCCACGGCGGCCCACCGCCGCGCCCTGGAGGTGGCCGCGCAGGCCCACTCCACGTCCGAGGAACTGCTGACCACCGTCCTGCCCGGAGAGGACGCCCATCTGCTCTTCTCCTGGCTGCGGGAGCTCCCCTTCATGGAGTCCACCCACCGGGGGCTCCACCCGCACGACGCCGCCCGCGAAACCCTGGCCGCCGATCTGCGCTGGCGGGCCCCCAACGCCTTCGAGACGATGCGCCGGCGCCTCGCGGACGAGTACCTGCGCATCCTGCGCGAAGCACCCGAGGAACGGGTGTGGACCGTCACCGACGAGCTCTTCTACCTCTTCCGGGAGGGCGTGACCCTGGCCCGGCTGCGGTCCTGGTCCCGCGAGGAGGAGGTGCACGACCGACCCCTGCACCCCGATGACCTCGACGACGTTCTGCGCATGACCGAGGAGACGGAAGGGGCCGCCTCCGCGGAGCTGGTCCGTTACTGGGCGCAGCGCCAGCCCCAGGCCTTCAGCGTCTACCGGCTCGTGAGCACCGGCCGGATCGTCGCGTTCACGGCCCGGCTCGTCCTTCCGGCCCCTGCCGACCCCGAGGACCTGGCCACCGACCCCGTCGTCGCCGCCGCGTGGCGGTACACCGATGCCGCCGAGCCGGTGAGCCCCGGCGAACACATCGGCGTCAGCCGCTTCACCGTCTACCCCGAGCGATACCAGGTCCCCTCCCGCGTCATCGACCTGAGCAGTTCCCGGGCCCAGGCGGAGGCGGCCCGGGCCCGCGGGCGGGCGTACGGGTTCGCCGTCTTCCGGGACGCCGACACCTGGGCGGAGCGCGTCAGGGGAACCCTCGCCGACACCGGTGCGCGCCCGCGCGTCGGCGCTTACACGTACGGGGTGTTCGGCGTCGACTGGCGTCAGGTGCCCGTGGAGGCATGGCTCATGCGCTTCATAGCGCCCACCGAAGAGCCGGTGCGGTCCGGGCCCTCGCCCGTGTCGCGGACGTCGTTCGACCAGGCCGTGCGCGAGGCACTGGCCCACTGGCGCGATGCGGGCGCCTTCGCGGCCTGCGCCCTGATGCGCACCCGCCTCGCCGCCGACTTCGGCGACCCGGTGGCGGAGCTGCGCGCCCTGTTGCGCCAGGCCGTCGACGACCTCGCCCGCGACCCGCGCGGAGCACGCGCCCGCGAGGCCCTGACGGCGGGCTACTTCTCCGGCGCGCCCACCCAGGAGGCCGCCGCCCGCCGCCTGGGCCTGCCGTACGGCACCTACCGCCGCCACCTGCGCCAAGGCCTGGACCTGCTCTGCGAATCCCTGTGGCAGCAGGAGCTGCACGACCCCCGGTAGCGGCCGTCGCGGGCTTGCGGCGGGACCGGGTGGACAGGCGCGGACAGGAGTGGACAGTTCCCGTCCGCGCCGGGCCTGGAGAGTGGACAGCGCTCGGGCCGAGTCTGTGCGTCATGAACGTCGCACGCACACAGACGGACCGGGCAGTACGTCGGCCCGCCGGCCCGGGAGCGGTCCTCGCGGCACTCGCCGCCGCCCAGTTCACCGTCATGCTCGCCACCTCGATCGTGAACGTTGCGCTCCCGCAGATCAGAGCCGGGACCGGGCTCACGGACGGCGGAACCACCTGGGTGGTCAACGCCTACGGCCTCGCCTTCGGGGCGCTGCTCCTGGCAGGCGGCCGGATCGCCGACCTCCTCGGCCGCCGCCGGGTGCTGATCGCCGGACTGGGCCTGTTCGCGCTGGCTTCGCTGGCGGCGGGGGCGGCCACCTCGGCCGGCGTGCTGATCGTGGCCCGTACGGTGCAGGGACTCGGCGCCGCCGCCATCGCCCCGGCCGCCCTCGCCCTGGCCATGGACCGGTTCCGGTCGGGCCCCGAGCGCGGCAGGGCCCTGGGCGTGTGGGGGGCGGTCTCCGGCGGGGGAGCGGCGGGAGGCGTCCTGCTGGGAGGCGCGCTCACCCAGGTCTGGGGCTGGCCCTGGATCTTCCACTCGGTCGCGCTCGGGACGGCCCTGGTCATGGCCGCGGTGGCCGTGTACGTGCCGCGGGATGCCGGACGCGAGCCGGGTCGGTTCGATCTCCCGGGCACCGTCACCGTGACCCTCGCGCTGACCGGCCTGGTGTGGGGTCTGACCACCGCGCGCGCGGCGGGCTGGACCGACGCCCGGGTGCTGGGCGCCCTCGGCGCCGCCGCCGCGCTGCTCTTGGCCTTCGTCGTGATCGAGTTGCGCCGGCCCGACGCCCTGGTGCCGGCACGCCTGTTCGCCACCGGCCGGGTGGCCGCGGGCAACGTGCTGATGGCCCTGCTGGGCTCCGTGTGGATCGCCCTGTTCTTCTTCCTGCCGCTCTACCAGCAACAGGTCCTCGGATCCGGCCCCTTGGCCACCGGCGCGGGTCAGCTTCCCCTCGCATTCACCCATATGCTGGGATCGTCCCTCGCGCCCCGTATCGCCCGGCGCCTCGGAGCCACCGCCACCGTGACCGCGGCCCTGCTGACCGAGGCCGCCGGACTGCTGTGGCTGTCGAGGATGAGCGCCGACGGAAGCTACGTCACGGACGTACTCGGCCCGAGCATCCTGATAGGCCTGGGCCTGAGCATCGCCTTCGTCCAGCTCACCGCACTCGCCGTGGACGGGGTCCCGAGGCAGGACGCGGGTCTCGCCGGCGGACTGGTGAACACCACCCGGCAGGTCGGCGGAGCGATCGGTCTCGCCGCCCTGGCCACCCTGGCCGGCTCCGTCACCGCCCACGCGTCCGCCGGTACGCCCCCACTGGAGGCCCTCACGGCCGGCTACCGCACCGCGTTCGCCGTCTCGGCCGCGGTGCTGGCCGCCACCGCCCTGCTCGCACTGATCCTCGCCCGCCGCGCGAGGGCGCGTACCCAGTCCACCCCCACCCCGCAGTCCACCCCCACCCCGCAGACCACCCCCTCCCCTCTCAAGTCCCCTGCCGATCACCTCGCCTGATCACGCATCACCACAACGAAAGAGATTCGAGCCATGACCACTGCCAAGCCGTACCTGAGCGGTCACTACACCCCCGTCGCCGACGAGATCACCGCCACCGCCCTGACCGTCGAGGGCTCCCTGCCCCCCGAGCTGACCGGCCGCCTGCTGCGCAACGGACACAACCCCAAGCCCGGAGTCACCCCCACCCACTGGTTCAAGGGCAGCGGCATGGTCCACGGCATCCGCCTGCGTGAAGGCCGGGCCGAGTGGTACCGCAACCGCTGGGTGCACACCCCCGCCTTCGACGGCGCTCCCTACATGACCGAGCACGGCCCCGACTTCACCGCCAGCACCGCGGGCACGCACGTCATCGAACACGCCGGACGCCTCCTCGCGCTGTGCGAGTCGAACCTTCCCTTCGAGCTCACCAGGGATCTGGAGACGATCGGCGCCCACGACTTCGACGGCAAGCTGCGCAGCGCGATGACCGCGCACCCCAAGGAGGACCCGGTGACCGGGGAGCTCCACTTCTTCGGCTCCTCACCGTTCCCGCCGTTCCTGACCTACTACGTCGCCGACGCCAAGGGCGCGATCGTCCACAGCGCCGAGGTTCCGGGGGCGACCGCCTCGCTCAAGCACGACTTCACCATCACCCGCCGGCACGTGGTGTTCGTCGAGGGGAACGTCACCTTCGACCCCACCGAAGGCTCCGGCATCCCCTACGCCTGGAGCGACCGGCAGCCCGCCCGCATCGGGATCATGCCCCGGGGCGAGGACGGCGCCCGGCACATCCGCTGGTTCTCCGTCGAACCGGGCAACATGCTCCACGTCTCCAACGCCTATGAGGACGGCCAGGGCCGCATCGTCCTGGAGGGCCCCACCGTGGACCGCGAGGGCTTCCGGCTCTCCTGGAACTGGTGGATCGGCGCGCCCGACCGCGGCAGCGAGCCCGGCTCCCGTTCGTACACCCGCCGCTGGGTGATCGACATGACCGACGGCACGGTCGGCGAGCAGATCATCGACGACCTGCCGGTGGAGTTCCCCACCCTCAACGAGGACTACCTGGGCGCCGAGAACCGCTACCAGTACGCCATCTGCTTCCCCGACGAGAAGGGTTTCGGCGGCTACGGCGTCGTCAAGTACGACCGGACCACCGGCGCCCGCCGCATCCACCAGGTGGGCGACGCCCGGATGCCCAGCGAGGCCGTCTTCGTCCCTGCGGCCAATGCCACGAGCGAGGACGACGGCTATCTGCTGACCGTGGTCTCCGACCTGAAGCAGGACTCCTCCCAGCTGCTGGTCCTCGACGCCTCCGGCCTCGACCGGGTCGCCACCGTCCACCTGCCCCGCCGGGTGACGGCCGGAGTCCACGGCTCCTGGGTGCCCGACAGCGCCCTGGACGGCATCACGGACTGACCCGGAGCACGGAGCCGCCGGACGCCGGAGCCGCGGGGTACCTCCCGCGGCTCCGGCGGCGTACGGGAGAGCGCCGCGGCCGCGGCGCCGGCCGAGGCGGGGATCCCGGATCAGCCCTCGACGCGGCCGGCCAGGACCAGACTGCCGTCCGGGGCGCGCCGGGCGAGTTCGCCGGTGCGGAAGTAGCCGTCGGCGGTGAAGGCGCGGGCGTTGTGGCCGGGGGCCCGGTAGTAGCCGCGCGGGGTGGAGGGGCCGCGGGCGAGGAGTTCACCGGGCTCCCCGTCGGGCACGTCCTCTCCGTCGGCGCCGACGATGCGGATCTCGTCGTCGGGCGAGAGCGGGCGGCCCTGCGTGGTGAGCACGCTCTCGTCCGGGTCGGCGGGCCGGGTGAGCGTGAGCGGGCCCTCGGCCATGCCGAAGAACTGCTGCGGGCGGCAGCCCCATTCGCTGCCCATGCGTGCGGCGGTCGCCCGCGGCAAGGGCGCGCCGCCGACCTGCACGAGACGCAGACTGCTCACGTCGGCCCCCGCCGCGGGGAGCGCGTCGAGCCACAGCCGGGCGGTGTCGGGCGTCACCGACGTGAGGGTGACCCCCTCCCGTGCGATGGCCGCGAGGCACCCGGCGGGTTCCGGGTCCTCGACCAGGACGACGGTGCCGCCGACGGAGAGGGTGCCGACGATGCCGGGGCAGCCGAAGGCGAGGTACAGCGGGGCGGGCGGCGCGGCCAGGTACACGTCGTTCCCGGTGAGCGACACCAGTTCGGCGCAGGCCCGTGCCTGGTAGGCGTAGTCGTCGTGCGTGCGCGGAACGAGCAGGGGCGCACCGGTGGCGGCTGCGGACAGCAGGAACAGCGCGACCTGGTCGGCGCGGTGTGCGAGCGTCGGCCCGGGCGGGGAGTCGAGGGAACCCAGCGGGAAGTAGTGGCAGCCGGCCGGGTCCGTCGAGAAGCCGCCGTACGGGGAGGACTCGCCCGGCGCCTCGAAGGTGAACACCCGCCGCAGGAACGGACCCTGGGCGGCGATGTCCGCGGCCATCGCCGTGTGGTCGAAGCCCCGGTACGTCGAGGGGCCGACGTAACCGACTGCCTCGGCGACCCGCACGACGTGCGACACCTCGGCCGCGCCGTGGGAGACGGGACAGAGCACCGGGAGCGCGCCGGTGCGCATCAGCGCGAACACGGTGGTCACGAACTCGGGGACGTTCGGCAGCTGGACGACGACCCGCTGCCCGGGCCGCAGGCCCCGCAGCCGGAACCCGGCGGCCATCCGCTCCACGCGCCGGTTCAGGTTCGCGTAGGTGACGCGGGTGCCGCCGTGTACGAGCGCGGTTCGCGGTCCGTACTCCAGGGCCCAGCCGCGCAGCAGGTTGTCCAGCGTGTTGCCCCGCCAGTGCCCCGCCGCCCAGTAGCGGTCGACGAACTCCTCGGGCCAGGGCGTGCATCCGGCGAGCATCGGTGCCATTCGCTTCCTTCAGTACCGGTTTCCGGAACCGGAAGCCCAGCGGATCGTGACCTGGCAAGCCAATCCCCCACCACCCCCACGGGCAATGCGCTTTCCCCACCATCGCCGCAGGACCACCTCGGCGGAAAGTCCAAGGAAGGTCCCCCCAGGACACGGGACGGTGGACCCCGGACCGGCGGCGGCAGCCGGTCGGGGGGTTCACTGGTGCAGGTGCCTCGTCCAGTCCAGGGGAATTTGGTCGGCCGGGCCGGGGGCCGACTGGTCCGCCGGATGCGCGGACGGCGGGGTGAGTTGCGGGCCGGACTCGTACAGGTCGTCGGTGTCGTAGTTCCAGAACCACTCCTCGCCGGGCTCGAAGCTCTGTACGAGCGGATGGCCCGCGGACTTCCAGTGGGCGGTGGCGTGCTGCGCGGGCGAGGAGTCGCAGCAGCCGATGTGGCCGCACTGGGCGCAACGGCGCAGGTGGAACCACCAG
Organism: Streptomyces sp. NPDC051582; assembly: GCF_040681715.1. Classification (NCBI taxonomy): domain Bacteria; kingdom Bacillati; phylum Actinomycetota; class Actinomycetes; order Kitasatosporales; family Streptomycetaceae; genus Streptomyces; species Streptomyces sp. NPDC051582. The sequence continues at coordinate 27,639 of NZ_JBFAZJ010000014.1, read as the reverse complement.
CCGCCCACCGCGTCGCAGTCGGCGCAGCCGGTTCCGGCGGGCGGGACGCTCGGGTCGATTCCCTTGATGTCTTCGGTCATGCCGGCTCCTCGGAACTCTCGGATTCGGGGTCGGTCAGCGGCAGCAGCACCTGGAACCGGGTGTCGCCCGGTGCGGACTCGACCTGGAGGCTGCCGTGGTGCTTGTTGACGACGATCCGCCAGGAGATGTCCAGGCCGAGCCCCGTCCCCTCGCCGACCGGCTTGGTGGTGAAGAAGGGGTCGAAGATACGGCTGCGGATGTCCGCCGGGATGCCGGGCCCGGTGTCGCGGAACTCCACGAGCAGCCGATCGCCCTCGCGTGCCGTGCGGACGGTCAGCGTGCCCTCGCCGCCGGTGGCGGCGATGGCGAAGACGGCGTTGTCGATGATGTTCGTCCACACCTGGTTGAGCTCCGCCGGGTAGGCGGGCACCTCCGGCAGGGAGCGGTCGTAGTCCTTGACCACGCGCACGCCCCGGCCCATCTTTCCGGACAGCATCAGCAGGGTGCTGTCGAGGAGTTCGTGGACGTCGACCACCCGGTGCGGTGCGCGGTCGAGCTGCGAATACTGCTTCGCCGCGTCCACGAGGTGGGAGATGCGGGTGGTGGAGTCGTTGATCTCGTCCATCAACAGCTCGGTCTCGACGGTGTAGTTGAGCCAGCCGATGGCCCCCGCCAGGATGTCCTCGGCCACGGTCGCCGCGACCTGCTCCAGCCAGTCCGTGTCCAGCCCGGCCTGTACGAAGGTCGGCGCGATCCGCCACCCCTCCTGGATGCCGTGGTCGTCGAGCCAGTCGGCGAGCTCGTCCTCCCGGTCGGCGGCCTCCAGCGGGCTCAGCACCGGCGCCTTGGCGACCCGTTCGGCGGTGCGCTCCTGGATCTCGATGAGCTCGGCGAGCGCCTCGCGCGAGTAGGGACCCTGGGCGATGATCGCGAGCTTGTGCCGCATCTTGCCCACCCGTTCCCGCAGCGTCGCGGTGGCCCGTACGGCCGCCGCCGCGGGGTTGTTGAGCTCGTGGGTGAGACCGGCGGACAGCGAGCCCAGGGCCAGCAGCCGTTCACGCTGGCCGATCGCCCGCTGGGTGTTCCTGGAACCGAAGAACAGCCCTTCCAGCAGGTGCGAGGCCATCGGGAACCAGTCGCGCATGACGGCCGCGAAGGACTCGGCGGGCAGGACGAAGAACCGCGTCGGCTCCGTCACCCGCATGGAGTTGACGTACGTCTGGGGCACCTGGTCGCCCAGGTACGCCTGCATGGCGCCCGCGTACACGCCCCGCTGCGAGGTCCGGCTCACCTCGACGTCGTCGCCGCCGACCCGGCGGGACAGGACGACGGTGCCCTCGACCATCACGTAGAAGCAGGTGGCCGGATCTCCCTCGGTGTACACCGGGCCGGCCTCGAACCGCTCCACCCGCCCCTCCGAGCAGAGCCGGCCCAGCTGCTCCGGCGAGAGCTTCTCGAACAGGAACAGCGAGGCGATCTCCTGCGGGCTGCAGGGCATGGCCCGCCCGCTCATGACTGCTCCAGGTACCGGTGTACGAGCATCACGGCCATGGCTCCCTCTCCGACGGCGGAAGCGACGCGCTTCGCGGACTGGGCGCGTGCGTCGCCCGCCACGAACACGCCGGGAATGTTGGTCTCCAAGTGGTAGGGCGGCCGGTCCAGTGCCCACTCCGCCGGCGGCCGTCCGTCCGCGGTGAGGTCCGGTCCGGCCAGGATGAACCCGTGCTCGTCGCGCAGCACCGTACCGTCCAGCCAGTCGGTCAGCGGTGCCGCGCCGATGAACACGAACATCCACTGGCAGCCCACGAGTTCGGTGGCGCCGCTGTCCGCGTCCCGCAGCGTCAGCTGCTCCAGGTGCCCGTCGCCGTGCGCCTCCTCCACGACGGTCCGGGTCCGCACCGTGATGTTCGGGGTCTCCTCGATCTGCTGGATCAGGTAGTACGACATCGACGCCCTCAGGGACTCGCCGCGCACCAGCAGCGTCACCGACTTCGCGCCGCGCGCCAGGTACATCGCCGCCTGCCCGGCGGAGTTGGCGCCGCCCACGATGTACACGTCCTGCCCCTGGCAGGCGGCGGCCTCGGTGAGCGAGGAGCCGTAGTACACCCCGCAGCCGGTCAGCGAGTCACAGCCCGGGGCGAGGAGCTGGCGGTACGAGACACCCGTGGCCAGGATGACGCTGTGCGCGGCCACCGCCGAGCCGTCGGAGAAGCGGACGACGCGCGCCGCGCCGTTCACCTCCAGCCCCGTGACCTCGCGCGCCGTCAGGATCTCGGCTCCGAAACGGCCGGCCTGGCGCCGCGCGCGGTCGGTGAGCTGCGCGCCCGAGACGCCGTCGGGGAAGCCGAGGTAGTTCTCGATGCGGGAGCTCTGGCCGGCCTGCCCGCCGGTCGCCGACCGCTCTACCAGTACGGTGCGCAGCCCCTCGGAGGCCCCGTACACGGCCGAGCCGAGCCCGGCCGGGCCGCCGCCGATGACCACGAGGTCGTAGAAATCGGCGGTCGGGGTCGTCGCGAGCCCCACGTGGGCGGCCAGCTCGGCCGGCTCCGGCTCCGTCAGCGCGGTGCCGTCCGGCGTGACCACCAGCGGCAGCCGCTGCCCCTCCGCCCCGGCGGCCTCCAGCAGCCGCTGCCCTTCCGGCTCGTCGGAGGAGTACCAGCGGTACGGCACCTGGTTGCGGGCCAGGAACTCCCGCACGAGCGAGGAGCGCGCCGACCAGCGGTGCCCCACCACCTTGGTGGCGGGTACGGGCCGGTAGTCGCTGGAGCGCCACGCCGACAGCAGGTCGTCCACGACCGGATAGAGCTTCTCCTCCGGCGGATCCCACGGCTTGAGCAGGTAGTGGTCGAGGTCGACGACGTTGATCGCGTCGATCGCCGCGTTGGTGTCCGCGTACGCCGTCAGCAGGACGCGCCGGGCGCCCGGGTAGATGCCGAGGGCCTGCTCCAGGAACTCGATCCCGTTCATCTGCGGCATCCGGTAGTCCGCGAGGATCACCGCCACCAGGTCGCCCCTCAGCTTCAGCTCCCGCAGCGCATCCAGCGCGGATTCGCCGGACTCCGCGCGCACGATCCGGTAGTCGGCGCCGTAGTGGCGCCGCAGGTCACGGGCGATCGCACGGGAGACTCCCGGGTCGTCGTCCACCGTCAGGATGACGGTCCGCGCCGTTTCGGCGGCCTGTGCCATGACGTCTCCACCCCGAGTGTTCTGGGCGGGCCGCATGGCGAGCTGCCCGCGCCGGTTTCCCGCCCATCGTATGTTCGATGGCCCGGGAACGCTTCGGGAAGCTCCGGAACACCGTCATTCGGGCGCGACCACTGATATCCCCACCCCGGCGGGCGGGCGGGCGTGCTCCGGCGCCGCGCGGCGGAGCGGCGGCGGTTGCCCCGAAGGGCCCACGGCAGGCTCGCGCCGGGCTCAGCGGACCGCCACCACCACATGGCTGCTGCCGAACTGCCAGACCGTGCCGACGTGCTCGAAGCCCGATTCGCGCAACAGTGCGAGGTGGTCGGTGAGGGTCAGCTTGTTGCCCTCGCAGTGCGGGTGGGTGCGGCGGTCGCGGGCGGCGAGGAGGGGGGTGAGCTCGGGGTCGGCCCGTACGCCCGACCACCACGACTCCCAGTCCTCGTGCCCGAGGGCCTGCTGGCGCTCGGCGCGCCGCCGGCCGATGTCCACGGCGAGCTCGTGGACCTTGGGGGAGTCGGGGTCGAGGTGGTCGCCGTTGACGAGGACCCCGCCGGGGCGGATCCGCTCGGCCAGCTCCCGGTACGTGCGCCGCAGCGTGGCCTCGCCCAGGTAGTGCAGGGCGGTCGTCGAGACGGCGGCGTCCACCGGGCGCTCCAGCAGGAGGGCGTCGAGCCAGCCCGGCTCCCCGATGCGGGCCTCGGCGAAGCGCAGGGCCGTTCCGTGGTGGGCCCGACCCAGCTCCAGCAGCAGGGGGTCGGCGTCCACGCCCACGACCTCGGCGGCGGGCATCCGCGCGGCGAGGCGCGCGGCCAGCGACCCCGGCCCGCAGCCCAGGTCGAGCAGGAGCGGAGCGCTCTGGCCGCCGCCCGCCGTGACGCGCTCCACCACGTCCGAGATGACCGTGAACCGCTCCTCGCGGTCGATCGCGTAGCGCTGCTGCTGCCGCTCCCAGCGCTCCACCCACCGGCTGGCCGCCGGCACGGTGCCCACGCCGCCCATGCCGTTCGCACTGCCCACGTTCATGTCGCTGTCCGCTCGTGCTCCGCCGTTCTCACGGCTCCGAACCCCACATGAAAATCATTGCAGATTGCTGAGGGTGTCGACCAACCTCTCGATCTCCTCCGACGTGTTGTGGACGTGCAGGCTGACCCGGACCGAGCCGTCCGCCTCCTGCGCCCCCGCCTGGCAGTGGCCGTCGGAGCGCACCATGAACCCGTGGCCGTAGAGGATGAAGCCGAGGTCGCGCGAGGGGATCTCGCGGTGCCGGAACGTCACGAGGCTGCGCCGCCGCTGCACCTCGGAGCCGGCCGCCAGGCTGGAGCGGCAGCCGAGCACCTCGTACGCGTCCAGCCGGCTGAGCCCGTCGGTCAGCCGGGCCGCCAGCGCCACCGTCCACGCCTCGATCCGGTCCGTACCGGCCGCATCGAGCCAGTCCAGGGCGGCCGCCAGGCTCACGATGCCCACCGTGTTCGGCGTGCCGGCCCACCCGCCCGGGCGAAAGCGCGGCCCCCGCCGCCCGCGGGCCCACACGGCGCCCGTACCCGGCAGCGCCATGGCCTTGTGCCCGGAGAACACCACGAAGTCCACATCGAGCCCGGCCACGGAGAACGGCAGGTGCCCGACGCTCTGCGCGGCATCGAGGCAGATCGGCACGTCCGGCCCGACCACCCGGCGTATCCGGTGCACGTTCATGTCGACGCCGTACACGTGGTGCACATGGGTGGCCGCCACGAAGCGGGTACGGGGGCCCACCGCGGCGGCGAGAGCCGCCGGATCGTAGTCGCCGGACCCGGCCTGGTACGGCAGTTCGCGGACCCGGATCTTGGTGCCCTGCCGCTCCAGCAGCTGCCTCAATTCCAGCCACGGCGCCAGATTCGCCTCGTGATCGGCGAAGGGGACGACGATCTCGTCACCGTCCGTGAGCAGGCCCGCCAGCCAGTCCCGGGCGACGGTCCGCAGCCCCTCGGAGGTCCCGCCGGTGAAGTGCACGGACGAGCGGTCCGGCGCCGGGTCGCCCAGGAACTCCTTCACCCGGTCACGGGCCCGCTCCAGCGCCGCCGTCGTCGCGTTGGCCCAGGGGTACGAGCCGCGGCCCGCGTTGGCGTTGGACGTGGCGAGGTAGTGCTGCACGGCGTCCAGCACCGCCCGAGGCTTCTGGGCGGTGGCCGCGCTGTCCAGGTACGCCAGCTCCGGATGGGCCACGATGATCGGGAACTGGGCGCGCAGCCTGCGCTGCCACGGGCCCAACTCCGCCAGGACGTCAGCCGTCTCGGCCATGTCAGTCGCGCACCAGCGGCGCGCCCGCGTCCCGCCACGCGATGATGCCGCCCGCGAGGCTGCGTACGTCGGGATGCCCCATCCGGGTCAGCAGCGCGGCGTAACGCGCCGACTGCTCGCCGACCGGGCAGGCCAGCAGCACGGGTTGTCGTTTTCCGAACGGCAGCCCGCCCCGGACGAGTTCGTCGAAGAGCTCGTCCACGATGTTGACCGATCCGTCGATGTGCAGCGCGGCGTACGCGAACGAGCTGCGGAGGTCGATCACCAGCGGCCGCTCCGCCGCGATCCACTTCTGCGCGTCCGCCACCTCGATGACCTGCGCCGCCCGGACCTCGGCGCCGGTCAGCGCGGACACGGAGTTGCGGGCCGGCGGGCGGCCCAGCAGTTCGGGGCGGCGTTGTTTGACGTAGCCGAGATAGCTCTCGACCCGGTCGCAGACGATGAAGACCGCGGTCTTGCGCTCCCGCAACTGCGCGTCGACGGAGCGCAGATGGCGCACCGTCCCGTGGTAGGCAGCGCCGCCGGTGGGGCCGGCGAGGATGCCGCAGCGCCGGACCAGGGTGAGCATGCCGTCGATCGCGTCGTCGGCGCCGACCGACTCGATCGTGTCGTACGTCGCCGGGTCGAAGAGGCCGACCTCGTGGACCTCGTCGACATTGCGGATGCCGGGGATGAAGTCCGACTTCTCGCCCACCAGCCCGATCACCCGTACGGCCGGATCGTGCGCGCGCAGGGCCCGGGCCACGCCCGTGGAAGAACCGGCCGTGCCGACGCAGGCGAGGAACCAGTCCGGGGCCCGTCCGTCCAGGTCCGCGACGATCTCCGGGCCCGTACCCGCCTCGTGCGCCTCGGTGTTGAGCGCGTTGAAGTACTGGTCGGTGTGCAGGTGGGCGCTGCCGGACCCGTTCAGCCGCTGGTGGAAGAGGGTCAGCGGATCCTCGGTGTCCGTCGGGTCCAGGCATTCGCTGCGCCCCGGCAGCTCTTCGATCTCGGCGCCCAGCAGCAGGAGCAGGTCCTTGACCTCCGGGATGCGCATCCGGTTGGTGACGCTCTTGAACGACAGCCCGTGCATGCCGGCGATCACGGCCAGCGCCTTCGCCGTGTTGCCGCTCGACAGCTCCACGATCGTCTCGCCGCGCTCCCGCGCGCCGGGCAGTTCCGACCGGGCCATGTTCCAGGCGGCCCGGTCCTTGACCGAGCCGAAGGGGTTGAGCATCTCCAGCTTCGCGTAGAGATCGATCTGGCGCAGGCCGTGCACGGCCGGATCGATGCGCACCAGCGGGGTGTTGCCGATGACCTCGGTGATGCTGTCGTACCTCATGCCCGTCCCCCCGAATCGGTGATCGGCCCGTACTCGTCGACCGGCCAGTACTCCTCGTCCAGACACCAGCGCCAGCAGCCGCTCGCCGACTGGCGTACCGCCACTTTCCTCGCCACCGGCTGCTGTTGGGCCTGCGTGGCACTGAAGTCCATGCAGTACCCGGCGGTGTTGGCGAAGCCGAGCAGATCGCCCGGGCGCGGCAGCCGCGGCAGGAACACCGTTCTGCGGGTGACCAGATCGGCCTCCAGGCAGAGGTTGCCCATGAGGTGCACGCCGGCCGGCTCCGGGGGGCCGGCGCAGTGGTGGTCGCGGGAGACGAGCACGGGGTCCATCAGGATCCCGTGGTCCTCCAGCGCCACGTCGTGCGCGTTCAAGGCGAGGCGTACGAGCGCGGGGCCGGTGTCCGTGCGGCGCACCTCCAGCACCCGGGCCAGGGACAGCCCGCACTGGTCGGCCAGGGCCCGGCCCGGCTCCGTGTACAGGTCGTACAGGCTCTCCAGCAGCAGGGTCCCCAGGGCCCGGCCCAGGGTGGGGGCGGGTCGTGAGAGGAGCGCGTCGAGGTAGTCGGCTCCGGCGACCGGGCGGTGGGCGGGGTAGAGGCTCAGGGCGCCGCGCAGCGTACCGCCCTCGGCGTGCAGACCGTACCCGTGCCCGCCCCAGGTCAGCGGCGGGCGCCGGCCCATCACCGCGGCGGCGAGCTCGCTCGTGTAGCGGTCCCACTGGGCGGCGTGCGCGAGGTAGCTGACGCCGAAGCCGCCGCCGATGTCCACCACGCGCGGCTGGAATCCCCGTAGGCGCAGGTCGTCCATGGCGCGCAGGCAGCCTTCGAGGGCGATGGCCTTCTCGTCCGGGCTGGTGGTGTCGAGGTGGTACGCGACACCGATCGGATCGACGAAGTCGCGGTGGTGTTCAAGCAGGTCCAGCAGCGGTTCGAGGGCCTTCACGGAGGTCCCGAACCGGCTCCTGCGGGAGAGCGTCCGAGGTCCCGAGGTCTCGAACTCGCCAAGTCGGAGCAGGACTTTGGGGCGGGGCAGGTCGTGGCGGCGCACGAGGCCCGCCAGGGACTCCAACTCGCGGGGACCGTCGGCGTTCACGGTCACCCCCGACCGCGCGGCGAGCCAGAGGAAGGCCGGGTCCTTGGGGCCTGTCGCCATGACGCGGTCCGCCGTGAAGCCGGCGCCGAGGGCGTGCTGGAGCTCGCCGACGGACGCCACGTCCACGGCGGCGTCCGCCGTGGTGAGCCGCCGGACGAGGGACCGGGAACGGTTGGCCTTGTGGGCGAAGAAGACCTGTCCGCCGAGCCGGTGGCGGCGGTAGACGGCTCGGAAGGCCTCGGCGTTCTCCGCCATCTGGTCGGGCACGAGGACGTTGAGCGGCGAGCCGAGGGCGTCCACGAGCGTGTGCAGGAACGCGGCCGAGCCGAGCAGCGAGGCGAGCCGCGGCGCCAACCGCGGCTCCAGGTACAGGGGGCCGGTGTCCATACCAGCTGCTCCTCCCGCGCGCCGATCGTACGACGATATCTTTCGCGGTCCTGTTCATGCCCTGCTGGCACGGTTTGGACGCCTGGCGGGAGGAGATGGCCGAAACGCGATGGCGCTGCGCGCGTGCTGTTCAGAGGGCCAGGTACATGAGGATCTCGTCGCGGTCGTCGCCGGGCGCGACCCGCAGGCCGCCGGGCCAGCGCCCGATCTCGTGCCAGCCCAGACGGCCGTAGAAGTCTTCGAGCCCCAGCCCGGCCCGGACGCCGATGTGCAGCTGCTCCAGCCCCATCTCCTGCCGGGCGAGTTCGCGGACCCGGCCCATCAGTGCCGTGCCGATGCCGCGGCCGCGGAAGTCGGGATGGGTCATGACGTGGTTGACGGCCCCGCAGTGTGCGACGAGCGGATGGGGATCACGGCGCAGAATCAGCCACCCCGCGAGACTGCCTCCGACGGTGGCGATCAGCAGCCGGGCCCGCCGCGGGTCGAGCGCGCCGACGAGCCGGCCCAGGGCCGGGTCGGCCTGGCCGGTGTCCACCGGAGGCATGGGGAGCCCCCGGGGGACGACGGCGCCCCCGGCATTGATCACTCGTACCCAGCAGTCGACGAGCTGTTCCCTCAGTTCGGCGGAGAGTTCCCGGGGGCGGGTGATCTGCGTGAAATCGGGGGGCTGTTGCGCGGTCATGGACCGCAGCTTGTCAGACGCGGCACCGGCCGGTGGCGGCACCGGCCGGACGGGGCGGACCGGCCGGCCGGGGGCGGTCCGCCCCGCCGGGGTGCGGGCCGTGACCGGAGGCGGTCAGTCCGCCGTCGGCGCGGCCGTACGCTCGAAGTGGCGCGCGGTGGGCACCAGCGCCGCCGCCGCCGGTACGAGGAAGCACGCGCCGGCGCAGGCCCCGAGGACGGCCGTGACCCCGAACGCCTCGATGGCGGGTGCGATCAGCGCGAGCCCGACGGGTGCCAGGCCGTACGACACCAGGAAGTCCAGCGAGGAGACGCGGGCCAGCTTGTCCGGGGCGACCTCGCGCTGGGTGGCCGTGAACCACGGCACGTTGAACAACTCGATGCCGATCCCGGCGACGGCGTACGCGGCGACGACCACCACCGGGTGGACCGGCAGCATCAGACTCAGCGGGGCGAGGCCGTACGCCGCCAGCCCGGCGAAGGCCGCCCGGCCCGGGGAGCGCGGCCGCCACCGGGAGATGACCAGGGCCCCGCCGAGCGCGCCCACGGTGAACGCGGTCACGGCGGCGGCCAGCACCCACTCGGTGCCGTAGCGGTCCCGGCTGATCAGCGGCAGCGCGACGCTGGTCGCGGAGTAGCCGAGGGCGACGACGGCGACGAGCGCGGCGAGTCCGGCGAGGAACCAGGGGTGTCGGCGCGCCTCGCGTACGCCCTCCAGGAACTCCGTACGGAAGCCGGCGCGCGGGGCGGGCTCCGCGGCGGGGGCGGGGTCGGGGGCGCCGGCTGTGGCTCGTGCGGCTGCCGTGGCTGCCACGGTGCCCGCGCCGGGCACCACCGCGGCCACCAGCCACAGCAGGCCGATGCCGAGCAGCAGTGCCCCGACGTCGAGGAAGGCGGCGAGCAGGGCGGTGAGGGCGGGCCCGGCGAGCGTGGAGCCGCGGACCGACATGGTCATGGCCGCGTTGGCCTGCTGTCGGCGTCCGGGTTCGACGCTATCGGCGGTGAGGGCCTGGAACGCCGGGCGGCAGGCGCCCTGTCCGGCCCCGGCCAGGACGGCGGCGGCCGTCATCAGCGCGAGTGAGCGGCCGAGGCCCGCGGCGAGCAGCGGCGAGGCGACCGCCGCCGCGAGGGCGGACCAGAGCACGACGGCGCGGCGGGAGTGCCGGTCCGCCAGTACGCCGCCCACGGCGACGGCGGCGAGGAAACCGACGGTGCGGGCGGCGAGGACCAGGCCCAGGCCGGCGGCGCCGAGATCGCGGTGGAGCACCGCGAGCCCGAGGACGAAGGGCAGGGCCCAGGTCGCGAGTCCGGAGGCGGTGGTGCCCGCCCAGAGCCTCAGGAAGACGGGGTCGCGCAGGATCGAACGCGGGGGCGGGGTGGCGGACTTGGCCGTGGTCGTGGCCGTGGCCGGCGTGGGTGTGGTCGCCACGTGTCGGTGCTCCTTCGGGGGCGGGGGCGGGGGAGCGGCTCGGAGGATCGCGCTGCCCGCTGTCGTTAATGAAAATGAATACCATTACAGTACTCTTCGAACGCGGCGATCCTGCCCGGTGCACGACCACACCCTTGCCAACATTTCGCCCTCCCAGACCGGAGAACCCATGCGCCACCCCACCCGCCTCGGTATAGCCCTGACCCTCACCCTCGCCACCGCGGGCTGTTCCGCGGCGGCCGGTGGGGGTTCCCGGACGGAGTCCGATCCCGACGGCCGGGCGGTCTCCGTCAGCAGCTGCGGACGTCAGGTGTCCTTCACCGCGCCGCCCCGGCGGACCGTCGCCCTGGACCAGACCTCCACCGAAACCCTGCTCGAACTCGGGCTCCAGGACCACATGGCCGGGACCGCCAACCTCAAGACGAAGATCCCCGCACCGTACGAGGCCGCGTACGCCGAGGTCCCGGTCATCTCCCCGAAGATCGCCACGGGCGAGCAACTCCGCTCCGCCACACCCGACTTCGTCGTCGCCGCCTCCGCCGACCTCTACACCGGGGACCGCGCCGGCACCCGCGAGGAGCTGGACGCCCTCAAGGTGCCCACCTTCGTCAGCGCCGTCGACTGCCCGAGGCGGAACCCGGCCGGCACCACCCCCTTCGAACTGCTCTTCTCCGACTACGAGAACCTGGGCAGGCTCTTCGGAGTCCGGGAACGGGCCGGAAAGCTCGCCGCCGCCCAGCGCGCGGCGGTCGCCGAGGCGGGGGCGAGCGCCTCGAAGGCCCCCCGGGGCACGGACCGGCCGACCGTCGTCTACCTCTACTCCGTCTTCAACGGCATGCCGTACGTGGCGGGCGGTTCCGGCCTGCCCAGCGAGATGAGCCGGATCGTCGGTGCGAGGAACGCCTTCGACGACGTCGACGAGGACTGGCCGGAGGTCACCTGGGAGGAAGTCGCCCGGCGCGACCCGGACTTCATCGTGATCGGCGACCTGTCCGAGCGCGGGCGGCCCGGCGACAGCGCGGCCGAGAAGCGCGCCGCGATGACCGGGCACCCGGTGATCTCGAAGCTTGCCGCGGTCCGCGACGGCAGGGTCCTGGAGGTGCCGGGCATCGAACTGGACCCCTCCGTGCGCTCCGTGCACGCCCTCGGGCTGCTGGCGAACGGGATGAAGGACCTCGGGCATGTCCGCTGAACCGGCCACCCCCAGGGGTCCCGGCGGTGCGGCCCACGCGCTCCTCCTGCTCCTCGCCGCCGGCGCGCTGGCGGGCTCGGTGGCCGCCGCCGCGCGCGTCGGCACGGCCGACGTCGGCTGGAGCGGCCTCGGTCGCGTCCTCGGCGCCCATCTCGGCCTGGGCGCGCAGCCGTTGGCCCCGCTCGTGGACTCGCTCGTCTGGGACCTGAGACTGCCGCGCGTGCTGATGGCCGCCCTCGTCGGCGCCTCGCTCGCCGTGTGCGGCACGGTGCTCCAAGCCGTCACCCGCAACGCCCTCGCCGACCCCTATCTGCTCGGCGTCTCCTCCGGCGCCTCGGCCGGAGCCGTCACCGTCGTCGTCCTCGGGATCGGTGCGGGCACGCTCGGAGTCACCGGCGGCGCGCTCGCCGGTGCACTGCTCTCCTTCGGCCTGCTCCTGCTGCTCCTGCGGCGCACCGGGCTGGATTGCGTCCGCATCGTCCTCACCGGCGTCGTGGTCGGCCAGCTCTTCACCGCCCTGACCTCGCTGGTCCTGATGGCCTCGGCGGACGCGGACACCACGCGGGCCGTCACCCACTGGCTGCTCGGTTCGATGGCCCCGGCCCGCTGGAACACCGTCGCGGTCTGCGCGATCGTCACCCCGCTCGGGCTGCTCGCGGCGTGGCTCTGCTCGAACGCCCTCGACGGACTCGCCTTCGGCACCGACACCGCGGCCTCCCTCGGGATCGGCGTACGGCGCACGCGGATGCTGCTGCTCGTGGTCACCGCCGCGCTGACCGCGGTCGCGGTGGCCACCGTCGGCGCCATCGGTTTCGTCGGACTGATCGTCCCGCACGGGGTGCGCCTCCTCGTCGGGCCGCTGCACCGCGTGCTGCTGCCGTACGCGGCGCTCGCGGGCGCGGTGTTCCTCGTGTGGACGGACGCGCTCGCGCGGATCGCCTTCGCGCCCCGGGAGGTTCCCGTCGGAGTGATCACCGCCCTGCTCGGCGTGCCGCTCTTCCTCCTGGTGCTGCGCAAGCGGGGCGAGCTGTGAGGATCACCGCCGAGAAGCTGAGCTGGTCGGTGGCGGACACGCCGGTCGTGCGGGAGGTCAGCGTGGACATCGCGCCCGGTGAGACGGTCGCGCTCCTCGGGCCCAACGGCTCGGGCAAGTCCTCGCTGCTGCGCTGCCTGGCCGGCCTGCGGGCTCCGGGCGCGGGTACGGTCCGCTACGGCGGCGAGTGCGTACGGGAGTGGAGCGCTCGGCGCATCGCCCGCCACGTCGCCTTCGTCGCCCAGGACCCGGGCGCCGACAGCGACCTGCGGGTCGCCGACGTCGTGGGCCTGGGACGGACCCCGTACCGGGACCGCTGGCGAGGACCGGACGCCACCGACAGGGAGGCGGTCGCCGACGCGCTGGAGCTGGTCGGACTCGCCGCGCACGCGGGGCGGTCCTGGAGGACGCTGTCGGGCGGCGAGCGCCAGCGCGCCCACATCGCCCGCGCCCTGGCCCAGCGCCCGCACGGGCTCCTGCTCGACGAGCCGACCAACCACCTCGACGTCAAACACCAGCTGGAGCTGATGGAACTGCTGGCCGGGAGCGGGCGGACGGTGCTGGTCGCCCTGCACGACCTGTCACTCGCCGCACGCTACTGCGACCGGCTGCTGCTCCTGCACCACGGCCGCCTGATCGCCTCCGGCGCCCCGGCCGCCGTCCTCACCGCCCAACGGCTCGCCGAGGTCTTCGAGGTCGACGCAGAACTCACCACCGACCCGCTCGGCCATCCCGCGGTCACCTACCGCGGACCGCTCGGCGCCACACCACCGGCATCCCGACCCGCCCCGTCGGAAGGAAACTTGTGAACCGCACCACGACCCCCACCCCCACCCCCACCCCCCTCGCCTCGTCCGTGGACGGACTCGTCGCGGCCGTCCTGGCCGGTGAACACGGCCCGCTCCCTTCCGGACTCGTCGCCACCAGCGTGTTCTGGATCCACCACGGCACCCGGCTGGCCGGCGGTGACACCACCTACCTCAACCAGTACGTCCTGGTCCGCCTCGGCGGCTCCTTCGGCGGCTGCGCCTTCGAACCCGGCGAGATCGACCCCGCGATCTGCCGCGACTCCTGCGGCACTCCGCTCGACGTCCTGCTGCGCGAGGCACCGCGTCCGCTGCGGATCGCCGCCCTCGACGCGTACCTCTCCGAGGCGCGCCCGCACCGCGTGGCCGCGGCCGCGGGCGAAGCCGAGCCCGTGGTCCTCCCCGCCGGTACCCCCGAGACGCGCGCCCGGGCCCGCGACGCGGCCATCGCCGGCCTGCTGGACATCGCGGGAGGAGCCCGGGTCGGTCTCATCGGCGTCGTCAACCCGCTCGTCGCGGCGATCCGCGAGCGCGGCGGCGAACCGCTGCCCTGCGACTTCAACCTCAAGGCCACCCGGTGGGGCGACCCCGTCACCGACGACATGCACGCGGTGCTGGAGCGCGCCGAGGCCGTCGTGGCCACCGGAATGACCCTGAGCAACGGCTCGTTCGACACCGTCCTGGAGCACTGCCGCTCCCGCGGGATTCCGCTCGTCGTCTACGCGCAGACGGGCGGTGCCGTCGCCCGCGCCTTCCTCGGCTCGGGTGTGACCGCCCTGTCCGCGGAGCCGTTCCCCTTCTCCCAGTTCAGCGCCGAGGAGAGCGCCCTGTACCGCTACCGGGCGGTGGGCCGCGCGTGATCCGCACCGGTACCGGACACGCCACCTGCCACCACGGCGAGATCCTCCAGGGCGTCTTCCTCGACAGTGACGGCCGCCGGTGCGCCGGCCTGGTCACGCTCCCCATGGCCGGTCCGGGCAGCCGCGCCGAGTTCGTCCGCCGGCCCGGTACGCCGCCCGGGGCGATCACCGCCGTGCCCGCAGGCCGCACAAAGGCCGTGCGGGCCGCGGCCCTCGCGGTGGCGCACTGCGCGCGGCGGTCCGCAGGACCCGCCTGTGGAGGGGAGTTGAGGCTCGCGGGCGACGTACCGGTGGGCCTGGGCATGGGCAGCTCCACCAGCGACGTGATCGCCGCCGTACGCGCGGTCGCGGACTCGTACGGACTGCGGCTCGCCCCCGAGTCGGTCGCCCGGCTGGCCGTGCGGGCCGAGCTGGCGTGCGATCCGCTGATGTGGGACGGCCGCCCGGTGCTGTTCGCGCAGCGGGAGGGCCGGGTGCTGGAGGCCCTCGGACCGGCGCTGCCGCCGCTGGTCGTGGTGGGGTGCGCCCTCGGTGGAGGGGCGCCCGTGGACACCCTGGCCCTGCCCGGACCGGAGCCGGACGAGGACGACGTACGGGCCTTCGAGCGGCTGCGCACGCTGCTGCGCCGTGCGGTGGCCACCGCAGACGCCCGGCTCCTCGGCGAGGTGGCCACCGCCAGCGCCCGGCGCGGTCAACGAAGGCTCCGACACCCGGAGTTCGAGGAGTTGATCACCCTCTCGCGGCGGGTCGGGGCGGTCGGCGTGCAGATCGCGCACAGCGGCGCGGTGGCGGGCGTGCTCTTCGACCCGGCCGCACCGGGCCTGCGGCGCCGGGTGCGCGGCTGCCTGCGCGCCCTCGACGCCCACGGCATCCCCGCCACCAGGACCTTCACGACCTTCACCACCACCACCACCAGCAAGGAGCTCCCGCATGGACCAGCACATCGCCGAGGCGATCGGCCGGCCGGACCTGATACGGCTCGACGACCGGCTCGTCTGCCTGCGCTTTGAGACGATGAAGGCGGTCTCCGCCCTCGCCGCGGTAAGGCATCTGCTGGACACGGGAGCGGTGCGCCGCGGTGACACCCTGCTGGACAGTTCCAGCGGCATCTACGCGTACGCCCTCGCCCTGGCCTGTCACCAGTACGGGATGCGCTGCCACATCGTCGGCTCGACGACGGTGGACCACACGCTGCGCACCCAGCTCGCCGTACTGGGGGCGACGCTGGAGCAGACGGAGCCGTGCAGTGACCTCAAACTGGACCAGAAGCGGAGGGTGGAGCGGATCCACGAGATCCTCGCCGAGCACCCCGAATACCACTGGATGCGGCAGTACCACGACGACGTGCACTACCTCGGCTACCGCGCGGTCGCCGACCGGATCCGGGAGGCGATGGGCGGCGCTGCCGGTGGCGCGGCCGGGCTCACCGTCGTCGGCGGCGTCGGATCCGGGGCCTCCACCGGAGCCCTCGCCCGCTACCTGCGCGGGGCGCACGCCCGGGCCGGTGCCCCGGCCGACGGCCCGGCCGACGTCGAGCTCGTCGGGGTCCAGCCGTACGGCAGCGTCACCTTCGGCGCCGAGCACGTCCCCGACCCCGAGATCATCATCGCCGGGATCGGCAGCTCCATCCCGTTCGGGAACGTCGCGCACGAGCTGTACGACACGCTGCACTGGATCTCGTTCGACGCGGCGCTGGCCGGCAGCGTCGACCTGCTGCGCCGCCACGCGGTCTTCGCGGGGCTCTCCACCGGGGCCGGCTACCTCGCGGCCCGCCACGAACGCGAGCGCGCCCCGGAGCGGACGGTCCTGTTCATCGCCGCCGACACCGGGCACCGCTACGTCGACACCGTCTACGCCCGGCACCGCGAGGCGGCGGCGCTCGCGGAGCTCGCGCCCCGGGAGATCGCCCACCAGGGGCAGCTGGCCCTCCCGTGGTCCCGGATGCGCTGGAACCGTGCCCCGGCCGTCGCCGCGGCCGGGGTCATCCCGCCGCGGTCAGTTCCCCGCTGAGCGTCTTGTGCAGGTGGGCGCTGGGGCCGTTCAGGCCCACGATCTCCACCGTCTTGCCGCGCTGGGCGTAGCGGTGCCCGATCGCGTCGAGCGCGGCCACCGACGACGCGTCCCAGACGTGCGTGGCCGACAGGTCGATGACGACCTTGTCGGGGTCCCCGGCGTAGTCGAAGCGGCCGACGAGCTCGTTGGAGGAGGCGAAGAACAGCTGGCCGCTGACCGCGTAGACGACCTGGCCGCCGTCGGGGTCGACGACCGCCGTGACATCGGCGAGCCGGGCGACGCGCTTCGCGAAGATGACCATGGCGGTGACGGACCCCGCGACGACGCCCACGGCGAGGTTGTGGGTGGCGACCACGCAGGCCACGGTGACGACCATGACGGTGATCTCGCCCGCCGGCATCCGCCGCAGGGTCCCCGGCGCGATGGAGTGCCAGTCGAAGGTGGCGAAGCAAACCATGATCATGACGGCGACGAGGGCCGCCATCGGGATGTCGGAGACGACCGGCCCGAAGACGATGCACAGCACCATCAGGAACGCGCCCGCCAGGAAGGTGGAGAGCCGGGTCCGGGCACCGGAGACCTTCACGTTGATCATGGTCTGGCCGATCATGGCGCAGCCGCCCATGCCGCCGAGGAAACCGGTGACGATGTTCGCGACGCCCTGCCCGACGGACTCCCGGGTCTTCGACGAGGGGGTGTCGGTGATCTCGTCGACCAGCTTCGCCGTCATCAGGGACTCCATCAGCCCGACGAGGGCCATGGCGAAGGCGTACGGGGCGACGGTGGCCAGCGTGTCGAGCGTGAACGGTACGTCGGGCAGTCCGGGGACCGGGAGCGAGGACGGCAGCGCGCCCTTGTCGCCGACGGTCGGCACGGCGATGCCGGCGGCGACGGTGATCACGGTCAGGATCACGATCGACACCAGCGGGGCCGGGACCGCCGCGGTGATCTTCGGGAACAGCACCATGAGCGCCAGGCCGGCCGCGAGCAGCGGATAGACGGCCCACGGCACGTCGCTCACCTCCCGCACCTGGGCCATGAAGACGAGGATGGCGAGGGAATTGACGAAGCCGACCATCACCGAGCGCGGGATGAAGCGCAGCAGCTTGGCCACGCCCAGCGCGCCGAGCACGATCTGGAACACACCGGCCAGGATGACGGCGGCGACCAGGTACCCGAACCCGTGCTCGCGGTTCAGCGGGGCGATGACCAGGGCCACGGCCCCGGTGGCCGCCGAGATCATCGCGGGCCGCCCGCCGACGAGGGCGATGGTGACGGCCATGGTGAAGGAGGCGAACAGCCCGATCGCCGGATCCACCCCGGCGATGATCGAGAACGAGATCGCCTCCGGGATCAGCGCCAGCGCGACCACGAGCCCCGCCAGCACCTCCGTACGGAGGACCTTCGGCGAGAGCCAGGACGGCCGGAAGCCGCGCAGGCGCGCGGGCAGGGACACGGCGGAGAGGGACAAGGGGGACCAGACCTGTCGGGCGGGCACACCGCCAACCGGCAGGCGAGCATACGAAGCGAAGAACCAACCCCCAAAGGTACCCCGCGCCCCCGCGGCCCCCGCGCGCTCGGCCCCGCCCCCGGCCGCCCGCCGACGACCGGCCCGCGGATGAGGGCCGTTCTGCCCGGGGGGCAGCCCACGGCACCGCCGACGTGCCATCCTCGAAGGGTGAAGACGGATCCGATGGCCGGGGCGGACGACGCCTCGCCCGAGGTACTCGCCCTGGCCAAGGTCGTGGCCAGGCTCCGGGCCGAAGTGGCGGAGCTGGAAGGCCTCGCCGCGACCACGGCCGTGCTGGAGCGCGCCAAGGGCGTGCTGATGGCCCGGGACGGCCTGACGGCGGAAGCGGCGTACGAGACGCTGACCGCGGCGGCCGCCCTGCGGGGCAGGACCCTGATGGAGGAGTGCTGGATCACCCTGGGCGGGATCCGGTCCCGGTCCCGCGCGGCGAAGGCGGCGCCCGCCGCGCCCGTACCCCCCGCACCCCCGGCGGTGAGTGCCGATCCGCCGCCGGAGGGCGACCGGTCGGTCTTCGGCTCCGGCCGCCACGTCGCCGACGGCCGCGTCGACGGCTCCTTCCACGGGGTCCTGGCCGGCCTGGCCGCCTCCCTGGCGGGCGCCCGGAGCCCGCAGGACACCGCAGGGATCCTGCACGCGGCGCTCCGCGACCCGCTCGGGGTGGACGGGGTGATGATCTACAGGCTGGACGAGGCGGGGCGGCTGGGGCTCCTCGGGCACGCCGGGATCGACGCGGTGCTGGCCGCACAGTGGCAGGACATCCCCCCGGTGACCGGCGTCGTCGCCGTGGAAGTGATCACCTCGGGCCGGCCGCGCTGGCTTGAGGACCCGGAGCGGGACGCCGAGGACTACCGGCTCATCGGCCCGCCCCGGCGCTGGCCCACCCGCGCGTGGCTCCCCGTACCCGGCGAGGAGCGCGTCAGCGGGGCCATCGGATTCTTCCGGTCCGTCCCCGGCCCCTTCGACGCGGCCCACCGGGAGCTGCTGCTGCGGGCCGTGCAGCTGTGCGGCGGGTCCCTGCGCGTCCTGGAGCACCGCGAGGGCGCTCCGGCGGACGAGGAGGTGGCCGCGGTCCAGAAGATCCTCGACGTGCTGTCCGGCGCGGCGATCCTCCTCTCGCCCCTGCGCTCGCCGACGGGCGAGGTGGAGGACTACCGGATCGAGGCCGCGGCCCCGGAGTCGGTGGACGTGGCGGGCCGTCGCGGGAAGGAACTCGTGGGCCGGCGGGTCCTGGAGACCTATCCCACCGTCGCCGGAACCCCCCTGTGGCACGGCTACCTCGACGCGCTGGAGACCGGGAGCGCGTACGAGGGCGAGCCGTTCTCGTACCGCGAAGTGGTGGCAGGCGTTCCCGAGACGTCCGTCTACTCCGTACGGGCGACACGGCTGGCCGGCCGGCTGGTCGTCTCCTGGGTCCGCCACGACGCCGGTGCGCGCGAGGCGAGCCGCCTCGCCGCCGTGCAGCGCCTGGGCAACCTCGGCTGGGCGGACTGGAACCTGACCACGGACACGATCAACTGGTCCGAGCAGGTGTACGCGATCTTCGACCGACCGCCCGAGCAGGGCCCCATGACGCTGGAGGAACTCCCGCGCCATCTCGTACCGGACGACCTGCCGGCACTCGCCGAGGCCGTGCGGCGGCTGCTGGGCGAAGGGGCTCCGATCGACCAGCCCTTCCGGATCACCACCGACGGCGGTGTCCGTCACCTGCGCATCGTCGCCGAAGCCGAGACGGACGCCTTCGGCGCCCCCGTGGAGGTGCACGGCTTCTTCCAGGACCTCTCGCCCCAGCGGGACGCGGAGCTCGCCCTGGGGGAGAGCGAGCGGGCCATCCTCGTCCAGCGAGGCGTGCTCAAGGCCGAACGGGCCATCGCCGCCCGGCTCCAGCACGCACTGCTGCCGGTCCCGGAGCAGTCGATCGAGCTGGTGGGGCTGCGCGTCGACATCGCGTACATGCCCTCCGACAGCGGGGTGAACGTCGGAGGCGACTGGTACAGCGCCATCGAACTCCCCGACGGAAGCGCCCTGTTCGTCGTCGGGGACGTCGCGGGCCACGGACTGGACGCCGTCGGGACCATGGCCCAGCTGCGGTTCACCGCCAAGGGCATGATCATCACCGGCTCGGCGCTGCCGGATGCCATGGCCCGGCTCAACACGCTGCTCCTGCACACCGCCGCCGGTGTGTCCTCCGCCGCCACGGCCACCATGATCATGGCCCGCTACTGGCCCGCGGAGCGGCGCCTGGCCTGGGTGCGGGCGGGGCATCCGCCGCCCCTGCTGGTCCGCGGCGGTGAGGCGCGCTTCCTCCCGCCGCCGGAAGGGATCCTCCTCGGCGCGTGCGCCGACTCCGTGTACGGGCAGGAGACGCTGGAGCTGGAGCCCGGCGATCACCTGCTCCTGTACACCGACGGGTTGATCGAGGTGCCCGGGGAGAACATGGACCGCGGTCTCGGCCGGCTCGCCGAAGCCGCTGCCGAGGCCATGGGCGGGGCGTGCCGGGAGCCGCTGGCGCGGCTGCTGGCGGAGCTGCGGCCCGCCGGGCGGGACGACGTGTGCGTCCTGGACATCCGGGTGCCGCCGTGCTGAGGGCCCGCCCCCGGCCGACCGGGGGCGGGGGCGGGCCCGGGCTCAGCGGAGGTCGAACCGGTCGAGGTTCATCACCTTGTCCCAGGCGGACACGAAGTCGCGCACGAACTTCCCCTGCGCGTTCTCGCTCGCGTAGACCTCCGAGAGGGCGCGCAGCTGGGAGTGCGAGCCGAAGACGAGGTCGACGGCGGTGGCCGTCCACTTGACCTCACCCGAGGCGTGATCGCGGCCTTCGAAGACGTTCTCGTCCGAGACCGACGCCTTCCACTGCGTGCCCATGTCGAGCAGGTTGACGAAGAAGTCGTTGGTCAACGTCTCGGGCCGATCGGTGAACACGCCGTGCCGGGACCGCCCGAAGCCGGTGTCCAGGGCGCGCATGCCGCCGATCAGGACCGTCATCTCGGGGGCGGTGAGCTCCAACAGGTTGGCGCGGTCCAGCATGAGGGTCTCCGGGGCGAGCTTCTCGCCCGCCCGGAGGTAGTTGCGGAACGCGTCGGCCCGCGGTTCGAGCACGGCGAACGACTCCGCGTCGGTCTGCTCCTGCGAGGCGTCCGTACGCCCCGGTGAGAACGGGACCGTGATGTCGTGTCCCGCGTTCTTCGCGGCCCGTTCCACGGCGGCGCACCCGCCCAGGACGATCAGGTCGGCGAGCGAGACCTTCGTGCCACCGGTCGCCGAGTCGTTGAACTCCTGCCGGATCCGTTCGAGGGCCTCCACCGTCCCGGTGACCTCGGGCAGCGCGTTGCTCTCCCAGTCCCGCTGCGGCGCGAGCCGGATCCGCGCCCCGTTGGCCCCGCCGCGCTTGTCGGTGCCGCGGAAGCTGGCGGCCGAGGCCCAGGCGGTGGTGACCAGTTGGGGGACGGACAGTCCGGAGGCCAGGATCCGCTCCTTGAGGGCGGCGACGTCCGCGTCCGAGACGAGGGCGTGATCGACCGCCGGAACCGGGTCCTGCCACAGCTGCGGTTCGGCGACCCACGGGCCCAGGTAGCGCGGCAAGGGCCCCATGTCGCGGTGCAGCAGCTTGTACCAGGCCTTCGCGAACGCCGTCGCGAGCTTGTCCGGGTTCTCGTGGAAGCTCTTCGCGATCGGCGCGTAGACCGGGTCCATCCTCAGCGCGAGGTCCGTCGTCAGCATCATGGGTGCGTGCCGCTTCGACGGGTCGTGGGCGTCGGGCACCGTGTCCCGGGCCGCCGGGTCCGTGGGGGTCCACTGCCTGGCTCCGGCGGGGCTCGTCGTCAGCTCCCACTCGTATCCGAACAGGTTGTCCAGGTACCCGTTGTCCCACGTCGTCGGCTTGGTGGTCCACGCGCCTTCGAGCCCGCTCGTCAGCGCGTCGACGCCCGATCCGCTGCCGTGCGCGTTCTTCCAGCCGAGCCCCTGCTGCTCGATGGGGCCCGCCTCGGGTTCCGGGCCGATGTAGGACGGATCGACGGCGCCGTGGCATTTGCCGAACGTGTGGCCGCCGATGATGAGGGCGAGCGTCTCCTCGTCGTTCATCGCCATGCGCGCGAACGTCTCACGAATGTCCCGGCCCGCCGCCACCGGATCCGGATTTCCGTTGGGGCCCTCCGGATTGACGTAGATCAGACCCATCTGCACGGCGCCCAGCGGGTTGGAGAGGTCCCTCTCACCGCTGTAGCGCTCGTCTCCCAGCCAAGTGTCCTCGGGTCCCCAGAAAATCTCCTCGGGCTCCCAGATGTCCTGGCGGCCGAAACCGAATCCGAACGTTTTGAGTCCCATGGATTCGATGGCGCAGTTGCCTGCGAAAACCAGCAGATCGGCCCAGGAGATCTTCGCCCCGTACTTCTGCTTGACCGGCCAGAGCAGACGGCGGGCCTTGTCCAGACTCGCGTTGTCCGGCCAGCTGTTGAGCGGGGCGAAGCGCTGGGCACCGGCGCCGCCACCGCCCCGGCCGTCCGCGATGCGGTACGTGCCCGCCGCATGCCAGCTCATCCGGATGAAGAGCGGCCCGTAGTGGCCGTAGTCGGCGGGCCACCACTCCTGGGACGTCGTCATCAGCTCGAAGACGTCCCGCTTCAGCGCGTCCACGTCGAGGGTCGCGAATTCCTTCGCGTAGTCGAAGTCCTCGCCCATCGGATCGGACAGGGGCGAGTGCTGGTGGAGAACCTGGAGATCCAGCTGATTCGGCCACCAGTCCCGGTTCGTCCGGGGGCGGGTCGGCGCGGGGGTCGGGGAGGGGATTGCTGGGTTCTCGCTTTCGCTTCCGGACACGTGCGCCCTTCTTCCTGTCTCGTGATTTTCCGCGGCTGACTGCGGGGCGTCCGTATGGTCGCGCACCGCGGAGCGCGCTGCCACGAGAACACGCAGAACTCTCCCGGCCTCCGCGGAATTCGGGAAAAAGGGTTTTCGGATCAACGCGATCGGCCCGGACGGGTGATGCTCCGGGCATTGCGGCGGGTCGCGGCGCGGCGGTGGTCCGGACCGCCAGGATGGCCCCCTCCCGACCCTGAGAAGGAGCTGTTGTCCGTGCTTGAAAGACAGCGTCGAAAGAACGCCACCGAGGTCACCTTCGTCCTGCCCGACGGGGACCCGCCCGGACCGGTCAGCGTCGTGGGGACGTTCAACGGCTGGCAGCCCGGCTCCCACGTACTCGAACCCCGTCCCGACGGCACGCGGGCGGTGACCGTCGCCCTCCCCGCCAAGGTCACCCACTCCTTCCGCTATCTCGCGGCGGGCGACTACTGGTTCGACGACGAGGCAGCAGACGGCCACGACGGCTCCAACTGCCGCCTGCAGACCTGACCCCGCCCCCGCCTGCCCCGCCCTGAGTCCGCCGCCTCAGGATGCGGGGCCTCAGGTGACGGGTTCGGGGGCCGGGACGGGGCCGGGCAGGGGACCGGGTTCGGGATGCGGCTCGGGCCGCGGGCCGGGAGCCGGCTGGGGATCGGGCCCGGGCCGCGGCGGCGCCGGCGGCACCGGATCGGGTCCGGGAGCGGGAACGGGGCCCGGGAGGGGACCCGGCGCAGGACCCGGACCGGGGCCGGGGGACGGCGTCGGGCTGGGGGGTACGGGATCGTTCGGCGGGGTGGCGGCGGTGATCGCCGTCCCGGCTCGCAGATCAACGCTCTCGGCCCGCATCGCTGCCTCCTCCAGTGCCCTGCGTGTGGATGCCTTGCCCCCGGCGGCTACCCGGCTCCGTACGGATGATGCCCCTGCGATGCCCCTGCGCCGGCGCGATGTCCGTCGCCGCCGGCTTGCCGTTCAGGTGCCCGTGGCGCCCTGGCCCCGGGCACTCGCGCGGCGCGCCGCCGCGGCGTCCGTGACGTCGAGGAACACCTGGTCCAGTTCGGGCCAGCGCGTCTTCAGCTCCTTCTTGATGCGGACCATGGCGTCCTCGACGGTCTCGCTGTCGTACCCGGGCGTCAGGTCGATGCTCGCGGCCAGCAGCGCCGAATCCGGGCTCAGGCGCATCGACAGCAGCGAGGTGACCGAGTCGATCTCCGGCTGCTGCCGCAGCAGCTCGCGCACCGCGCGCTGCACCCCGGGATCGGCCGCCTCGCCGATCAACTGGGTGCGGGCGCCCTTGCCGAGCGTGTACGCCACGTACACGAGCAGGACGCCGATCAGGATGGAGGCGGACGCCTCGTACGCCACCTGCCCGGTCGCCAGGTGCAGGCCCATCCCCGCCATGGCCAGCAACACGCCCGCGCAGGCCGTGCTGTCCTCCGCGAGGACCGTCCGCAGGGCAGGGTCCCGGCCGGTCCGGATCTCCTCGCCCATGCCGTGGCCGGCGGCCGCGGCCGCCCCGCGGACCTGGCGGACGGCACGGGCCAGCGAGGCCCCCTCGGCGAGCAGCGCCACGAACAGCACGACGAAGCCGATCAGATACCCCTCATGGGACTCGGAAGAGCCCGAACGGAGCGCCTCGATGCCCTGGAACACCGAGAAGCAGCCTCCGGTGACGAAGATGCCGACGGCGGCGAGCAGGGACCAGAAGAAGCGCTCCTTGCCGTACCCGAAGGGGTGGCGCCGGTCGGCCGGCCGGCGGCTGCGCTTGACCGAGGCCAGCAGGAACACCTCGTTCAGGCTGTCGGCGACCGAGTGGGCCGCCTCGGACAGCAGCGCGGGAGACGCGGCGACGATGCCGCCGAAGGCCTTGGCGACGCAGATGACGAGATTGGCCGCGAGGGCCACCCACACCGTGAAGCGGGTCTCGCTGTCCTGTGTGCGTGCCGACTGTGCACGGGAGTCGCCCATACCCACCGCTTGCCCACGGCCCGGCCGCGTAAGCGAGCGGCGGCGGTCCTGTCGCAGGACCGCCGCCGCGCACCACGTCCGCGAACCCTTGCCGGAGTCAGGTGTTCAGCAGACGGTTGAAGAACGAGCGGTAACGCTGCAGCGCCAGGCGCAGGTCCTCCGTGGCCACCTCCTCGCCGCGGCCCCACTGATCGACCAGTGTCTGCTTGTGGTCGGCGAACGAACGGGCGAGCGTCTGCATCACCTCCGCGACCAGGGTGTCCGCGGAACGGACCGCCTCCTGCGGGTCGTCCACGAAGCGGCCCTGGATCTCGCGCCACGTCGTGCGGTACTCCTCCGCCTCCTTGCCGTCGAGCAGGGGCTGGTCCACGCCTTCGCCGGGAGCGCCCCGCTCCCCGGCGGGGGTGCCCCCGTCGCCCCGGGCGGCGCGGTCCCCGTCCCCCTCCGCCGCCATGTCGGCGGTGGCCTCGCCGGGGTAGACCGCCGTGTCCCGCCCCCGGCCGGGGTCCGCCAGGTCCTGCGTGCTCAGTGCGCTGCCGCCCGGACCCTCCCCGCCCTCGGCGCGGTCATCGAATCCGCCGTTGTCGCGCGTGGCGTCGTCGCTCATGTCATCGACCTCCTCGGTCGCTCAGCAGCTCGTCGAACAGGGCGCGGTAGTGCACCATCGCCCCCCGGAGCTCCTCCGTCGTGGCTTGTCCGTCGGCGCTGCGCACCTTCACCGAGTGCGCCGCGCGGTAGTGCTGGAGGGTGCCCGCGTGACTCACCGAGAGTTCGCGGACGTTCTCGTCGTACTCCGCGGTGGGGTAGCCCCGCTCCTTCATCAGCCGCGACACCAGTTCGTCGGCCTGTGTCACCGACCCTTCGGGCCGGTCCACGAAGTGCTCCTGCACGTCGCTCCAGTCCTGTGCGTACGCGCGGCGGCGATCCTCCGGGAGCTCTTTGATGTCGAGCTCGGCGTGCCGCTCCTCGCGGGCGCGCAGCTCCCGGTCGGCGGCCAGCCGGCCGCCCTCCTGCTCGACGGTGCGCTCGTACTCCGGTCCGAAACGGTCCTGCAAGCGGCGCCGTCGCGACAGCATCGCCAGTCCGACAGCGATGGCGATCAGTACGACCGCCACGGGCACGATGATGGCGATCAGTGTCCCTGTTGACATGGTGGGCCTCCTGCCCGGGGGCTCGTCGAGGTGGGGTTGCGCGCATGCCCGCTCGCGCGCGTCAGGTGCGACCGGAGCCGGCCCGGGCGCCGGACGCGGCGAACTCCCGGACGAGCGCGGCGCAGAAGGCGTCGAGGTCGTCCGGCTTGCGGCTCGTGATCAGCGTGGCGGCCTCCGCGTGGCAGACGTGCGCCTTCTCGTCCACCCAAATGCCGCCCGCATTGCGGATGTCGGTCTTGAGGCTGGGCCAGGACGTGAGGCTCCGGCCGCGTACGACGTCCGCCTCGACCAGGGTCCAGGGGGCGTGGCAGATCGCGGCGACGGGTTTGCCCGCCGCGAAGAAGTCGCGGGTGAAGCCGACGGCCCGCTCGTTCATGCGCAGGGCGTCGGGGTTGGCGACGCCGCCGGGCAGTACGAGCGCGTCGAAGGCCTCCGAAGTGTCGCCGGCCAGGACGTGGTCGACGCCGAAGGTGTCACCCTCGTCGAAGTGCCGGAACGCGCGGACGCGGCCGGCCTCGGGGCATACGAGCCGCGGATTCCATCCGGCGTCGAGCACGGCCTGCCAGGGCCGGGTCAGTTCGATCTCCTCGACGCCCTCGGGCGCCGTGAGGAAGGCGATGCGCATCGGGTGTCCCCTCCTTCGGTTTCTCGTGCCCGTCTCGTTCGGTGAGCGCCTGCCCGGCCGGGAGCGTCTCAATCAGGGCCCGCGTTCCCCGCCGGGCGGCCGGGGACGGGGCCGAATGGCCCCGCCACCGCCGCGCGGCCGCCCCGGCGTCGCACTAGGGTCGGGGAACGGGCGCCGTGCGGCAGGCGGAATGCGAACCGGACATGATCCACCCGGTCGCGGGTACCCGCACCTGGCCGTGTCCCCGTGCGGAGGAGGTCCGCGCCCATGACGAACGATCGGGACGAGACCCCGGACGAGCGGGCCGACCGCCGCTGGAACGAGACGCTCCAAGAGGTCCGCGTCGCCCAGACGGGCGCCCAGATCCTCTTCGGGTTCCTGCTCAGCGTCGCCTTCACGCCCCGGTTCGCCCAGCTGGGCCCCTTCGACCGGGGCCTGTACGTCGTGACGGTGGCGCTGGGCGCCCTGGCGACCGGGACCATGATCGCCCCGGTCGCCTACCACCAGCTGCTGGCCGGGCACCACCTCAAACCGCAACTCGTCAGGGCGGCGGGCCGTCTGGTCTCCATCGGCATCGTGCTGCTCGCGCTGACCGTGACCTTCTCGGTGCTGCTCCTGCTGAGGGTCGCCACCTCGCACTGGATCGCCTGGCCGGTGACGGCCTGCGTCACGGCCTGGTTCGTGATCTGCTGGCTGGTCATGCCGACCATGCTCCTGCGGGGCAGGTCCAGGAACGGATGAGCTCCGGGGCGGGCAGGTTTTTCCCGTCCGCGGCCGGGCAGGCGCGCGGCGGGGGCCCGGGGGACCGATCAGGCTTTTCCACCACGTCCTCCAAGGAGGGACACGCCATGGAAGACCAAGGCGGCGCAGGAGGCGTCCCCCTGCACGGTCACGACGACAAACTGCACGGTCACGACGGAAAGGCACGGCGTCGCGCCCCGCACGCCGAGCGGTCCGGGGCCGACGAGGAAGGGCACGCCGTCCGGGCGGCCGACACCGATGAGGCGAGCCGCCTCGACCGGGTGGGAGGGGCGCCGAAGAAGGGCCCCGGCCCGGTCCGCGAGATCCCCCACGAGGAGTCCGGAGGCTCCGCCGGAGGCCGCGGGCGCGCCTCGTAGGTCATGCCGCGGCTCCGCCCCCCGTCAGACGCCCCGCGCCTGCGCGCGGGGGGCGGGGGGCGGCGCCCCGGCCCCGCGCGGGGTCGGAGCCGGGGGCGACACCCCACCCAGCG